>CAYGRM010000035.1:12784-29022 GCA_964352225.1 uncultured Saprospiraceae bacterium
CAATAATACGAATTTGACCATTTCAAAAATCGTGGATGGAGCAAGTACTCGAATCAAACAAATTCCAATTTCGATTAATAAAAATGATTTTTTTAATACCCAAGAAATCATCTTGGATGCTAACTCAAGTGGTGTTCAACGCTATCGAATAAGTGTCAATCCGGTCGCAGGAGAGGTGACCAACGTAAATAATTCTAAAGATATTTTCATTGATGTTTTGGATGCTCGACAAAAGATTTTGATTGTGGCTAATTCTCCTCATCCTGATCTGGCAGCCATCAAACAGACCATTTCCAAAAATAAAAATTACGAAGTCACGACTACTTACATCAATGACATGAAAGTGAATGTGGCTAATTATGATTTTGTTATCATGCATCAATTACCGAGCAAAACCAACGATGCTTCAGCGGTAATGGCAACGATGTATGACAAGGCCATTCCACGTTTGTATATTGTTGGAAGTCAAACTGATTTAGGAAAATTTAGCAAAATTCAACCAATCATTGACATCTCAGGTGATGGTCGAAATACGGACGATGTGCAAGCGACTATCTCGCCTGTCTTCGGATTATTTACGATAAGTGATGAAATTAAAAATGAGTTACCCAAATTTGCTCCCTTGCTTGCTCCTTTTGGAGACTTTATCGATAATGCTAATACGCATGTGCTACTCTATCAGAAGATTGGAAAGATTGACACTAAAAAACCATTGCTTCTTTTTGGCGAACAAAACAATATTAAAATGGGTGTTTTGGCTGCCGAAGGAATATGGAAATGGCGGTTATTTGATTTTTTACAACACGAAAATCATGACATTTTTGATGAGGTCTTGGGGAAAAGTATTCAATACTTAACCCTCAAAGAGGACAAGCGAAAATTCCGAATTAGTTTGGATAAAAATATTTTTAACGAAAATGAAGGAATCAATTTCGATGCAGAATTATACAATCAAAGTTATGAATTGATCAATGATCCTGACGCAACTTTGACGATTACTAATAGTGAAGGAAAGGACTTTAATTTCACTTTTAATAAATCTGGAAAATCCTATATTTTGCGTGATAAAGTTTTTCCAGTTGGAAATTATAAATTCAGAGGAACAGTAAATAATGCTGGCGAACAGTTAGTTTACAATGGAAAATTTAGCGTTCAACCGATTCAATTAGAAAGCTTCGAAACGACCGCCGACCATGGTATTTTAAAATTACTAAGTGAAAAATATGGCGGCTCCCTAGTCTATCCAAATAACATCGCTTCCATCGGAACGACCTTAACAGAAAATCCACTCAAACCAGTTATTTACACTACGTCCAAAACTCGTTCTGTGATTAATTTGAAATGGATATTTTTCACCTTACTTGGTCTGTTAATTTTAGAATGGTTTATTCGTCGGTACTTTGGTTCTTATTAAGTTTATCAGTTATTAAGTTATTTGGTTACTGATTTATTTCTCGAATGGTGGAATAACTTATTAACCAATAACTGAATAACGAAACCAAATTGGAACGGTTTATGAATCTCATATATCAGTTTTATATATCATTAAAAAAAACTGAATATGGTAAGTGCCGAAGACTTTTGGTCATGGTTCGATGAAAACAGACCGCGATTTTATGCGATCGAAGAAGTGTATGACAAAGATTTATACATGGAACTTCAAGCCAAATTAAAACAATATCACCCACAACTTTCCTTTCAAATCGGTGGCAAACTCAATAGCCCAATCCGATCATTAACCATCTCAGCCAACGGAATTATTGCCAACTTTGGAAAAGTAGAAGAACTTGTGCAACAAGCTCCAACCTTCGAAAATTGGGAAGTAGTCGCCTTCAAACCAGCTGATGGTTTCGGAATAAAAGTCAATGTAGGGGGTATTATTTTTGATCCTAAAAAATTGAAATTTATACCAATTGAGTTGGTAGAATACCCAGATGTGAGCGCAATTAGAATATATATGCCCGAGTATGAGGAGGAAAGGGAGGAGCTCTTTCAAATAGGATTAAATGCACTTTTGGAAGCTTGCCTAGGTGAAAAGATTGCTGCCATGCAAATCAATTATGTCGATATCAAATCTTATCCAGAATCCCCTGAAGAATACCAGATGTCAGAAGATTTTGTGCTTTTGGAAGAATATATTGAATATCGAAAAAATCAAATAAAGTATAATTAATTTCATAAACAAATAGATAAAAAAGGAGGTTACTAAAAGAAAAGTATTAATTAAAAAGTACTTGATGGATGCATCGAGTACTTTTTTTTTATTTTACACACTTAAAAATAATCTTTATGGAAAAGACATTTAATCTAGCGGATTTAGAGGCTCTTGAACGATTTTACAGAGTTAATTTTATCTCAAAATTATGTGGCATTAGCAATGCAAACCTCATCGGTACAACTGATGAAAATGGTATTTCTAATTTAGCTATTTTTAACTCAGTCACTCATATTGGAGCCAATCCTCCATATATGGGATTTATCCAAAGACCATTAACCGTCCCCAGACAGACCTATGAAAATATAAAGCGTTCTGGATTTTTCACTATCAATCAAGTCAATAATTCTTTTTTCAAAAAAGCGCATCAGACTTCTGCTAAATACGAAAAAGGAGTTTCTGAATTTGAAGCTTGTGAGTTGACGGAACAGTTTGTAGATGATTTCCCTATTCCATTTGTGCAGGAAAGTGTTGTCAAAATTGGGTTAAGTTTCGAAGAAGAACATTTAATCAAATGCAATCAAAACATCTTGGTTATTGGGAAAATTCAAAAGGTAATTCTTTCTGAAGACCTAATTGACGAAGACGGAAGTATATTGTTAGAAAAAGCTAATGCGACTGGTGTTGCTGGCTTGAATGCTTACTTTGAAATAAATCAAATTGGACAAATGAAGTTTGCTAGACCGTGAAATGAAGGCCAACAAAAGCTGAAAATCCAAAACAATCAATCAATGAAATACCAAATCCAAAACATCCATGAAATCGACTCCCCTGCCCTAGTCGTCTATCCACATCTCGTGCAAAAAAACATCGACCGAATGAAAGAAATCATTGGCGATGTAAATCGTTTACGGCCTCATGTCAAAACTCATAAAATGGCAGAAGTCGTAAAGATGCAAATGGATAATAGTATTCAAAAATTCAAATGTGCGACTATTGCTGAAGCCGAAATGCTAGGAAAAATCGGTGCCGTAGATGTATTGTTAGCTTATCAGCCAGTTGGCCCAAAAGTTAATCGTTTAGTAGAAATAATTGAGCAATTTCCAAATACAAAATTTGCTTGTTTAGTAGATGATACAGATGCTTCACGAGACATTTCAAATGTTTTTTTATCCAAAAATAAAACTATAGAAGTTTGGTTAGATTTAGATGTAGGGCAACATCGAACAGGTATTTTCGCAGATCAAAGAGCACTTGACTTGTTCCTTTTTTGCAAAAAGCTACCAGGTATTTCTCCGATTGGTTTTCATGTGTATGATGGACATATTCGAGATGATAATTTCGAAAAAAGAAAAAAAAGGAGTAATGCGTGTTTTGAATTAGTAGAAAAACTAGTTACTCAACTCGAAGAATTAGGTCACCCAAAACCTCAAATTGTAGCAGGAGGATCACCTACATTTAACGTACATGCTTTACGAAAAGAGGTAGATTGTAGTCCTGGAACTTGTTTGTTTTGGGACTTTGGCTATCAAAAAATGTTGCCTGAGCAAAATTTCAACTACGCTGCATTAGTTATCAGTCGAATCATTTCCAAACCTAGTCATAATTTGCTTTGTGTCGATTTAGGACACAAAAGTATCGCTGCGGAAAATCCATTTCCAAGAGTTCATTTTTTAAATTTGCCCGATGCCAAGCAAGTATCACAAAGCGAAGAACATCTTGTTTTGGAAGTAGCAGATAATTCAAAGTTTAAAGTTGGAGAAGTACTTTATGGAGTACCAATTCATATTTGTCCAACTTGTGCATTGTACGAAAAAGCAATTATTATTGAGGAAGATGGATTTGCAAAAAGGGAATGGAGAGTGGTTGCACGAGATCGACGCATCACTATTTAACGATTAATTTTTCTACAAGCGATAACCAATGTTGATCATAAAGATTACATCTACTTCAATATCGGCAAGTAAAATATTGGTTGGATTGGGATATAAGTAAATGCTATCTCCATAAATTTTTCCTAATCCAAAGTTCACCTCAAAACTCACTTTTTCGCTTGCCCATTTTCGCCCACAAATAATACCTGTTGCAATTCCTGAGTTTCGATGAGCATTATCAAAATTATCATCTTGATGATTCTTGATTAATAATGTTTGAGGTCGAACATATACACCGATAAAATATCGATCCATCCCCAAATAGGTATTCAAATAATATTTTCCAGCCAATAAAATATTTGATCCAGACCGAGGTCGTCCATTAATGGTTTTTCCAAAAATTGCTCCTGCGCCAATCTCCATTGAAATATCTTCCGTAAAACTATACTCGACAGCCAAATAAGGTCTATCCACAAGAGCTCCTAGAACATTGGTTTTTAATTCAATTTGGGCAAACGAAGTTAATGGTAACAATACACTTACAAGAATAAGTAAAAATAGTTTTTTCATAAAAAATTTCGGCTTTAACCAATTCATTTTCCAAAAATAAAAAAAGATCGCTCCGAAGGGGAACGATCTTTTTCTTAATACGCTGTTTGCTATCTATTAGCTATTTCTTCCAAATCGATCCCCAACTGATAATCTCAAAAATCCATCTAACTTCAAGGAAGGAAGACTTATAGTATTTGAATTATCATTATAAGTAAATCCTTCAGTCTTATGGAACGTAGGATTTCTCCTCGAAAAAATAACTTTTAAATAACAAATTTCTTTGTCCTCGTTTTCGTTAAGAAAAGTCATAATAAGTAGTTGAAAATATTTTCCTAAATTTGGGTCAATCTCACTTACTTTGATCAATTTTCAACTAAAAGCGTTCTAACTAAGCACCTATTTCTAACAGATAAAATATTATACAAAAATGAAAAGGAATAACATCTTTTTGACAAAAACATTCTTTTTGACCTTAGCTATACTGATCATTTCGGCATGCTCTAGAAATCCAATTACTGGAAAAAAAGAAGCTTTCGTCATGTCAGAATCAAGAGAACAAGCCTTAGGGGATCAGGCTGATCCGAGCATTGTGGCAAGTTTTGGATTATATCCAGATCAAACTTTACAAAAATTCATTGATTCCAAAGGACAACAAATGGCTAGAATTTCTCATCGGAATCATTTAAAATATGAATTCAAAATTTTAGACTCTCCTGTTGTCAACGCCTTCGCACTTCCAGGTGGTTATGTTTATTTTACCCGCGGAATTATGGCTCACTTTAATAATGAAGCAGAATTTGCAGGAGTACTTGGCCACGAGATTGGACATATTTCAGGACGACACTCCGCCAAGCAGCAACGAAATGCTATCCTAGGTCAAGTAGGTTTGATTGCGGGAGTGGTACTGTCTAAAAAGTTTGCTCAATATGCAGAATCAGCTAGCCAAAGCATGCAGCTATTAATGTTAAAAAATGGACGAGATCATGAAACGGAATCTGATTTAATGGGAGTGGAATACTCTACCAAAATTGGATATGATGCTAATTATATGGCTGGATTTTTCAAAACCTTGAATCGATTATCAGGTGGAGATGAAGGACAAAGAATTCCTACTTTCCTTTCTACTCACCCTGATCCATTAAATAGATTTGAAAAAGTTGGGCAATGGGCAAAAGAAGAACAAACTAAATATCCTAACAAAAAATTTAATGTAAATCGAGACCAATACCTTCGAATGTTGGAAGGATTAATTTATGGGGAAGATCCTCGACAAGGATACAAAGAAGGAAATACTTTTTATCATCCGGAACTAAAATTCCAATTCCCTGTTCCTTCTAACTGGCAATTAGCTAACTCTCCTCAACAAGTTCAGATGGCTCCTAAGGACGGAAAAGCCATGATGATTTTCACCTTAGCCGCTGAGAAGACATTGAATGAAGCAGCCACTAATTTTGTCAATAACAATAAATTACAAAAACGGGAAGATGCTAATTTGACCGTCAATGGATTCCCGGCCAAAGCAATTGTAACTGAACAAGTCGATGATCAAGGTGCTGTGGCATTACAGATCGTTACTTACTTCATTCAAGATGGTAGCACTATATATATATTTCATGGATTAGCCGAACCAGCTAACTTCATTGCTTACAAAAATCTTTTCCGAAATACCATGGAAGGTTTCGCAAGGTTGACGGATCAATCCAAGATCAATGTGCAACCAGATCGTATTCATATCGAATCGATTAATGCTCCAGCGACACTCTCGGCTGCGTTGCGAAATGCAGGAATTTCATCTGATCGTTTTGAAGAAATGGCCATCGTAAATGGAATGCAATTATCTGATCAATTGCAAAGAGGTCAATTGATTAAAGTTTTGAAAAAATAATTTTTTGATTTAGCATTAGGGATTATGGATTATTATCGATTGAATAAAATCCAAAATCTTTAATGCTAAATCCATCATCTCATTATACATCTATGAAACACCTTCCCATTCTCCTGCTACTATTATTTTGTGCAAGAAACACTTTCTCGCAGGATACTATCTCTCTAAAAAATGCTTCCTTCGAATGGAGTTCGGCAGTTGCTAATTCGATTCCAGTTGGTTGGGAAATTTGTAGTAGACCCAATGAAACACCACCGGATGTTCATTCAAAAGATACTCGACATTATAGTGTAAATCATGCTCCACATGTTGGAAAAAATTATATCGGCTTGGTCGTTCGTTCTAATTTCACCTACGAAAGTATCCACCAAAAACTCAAAAAGAATTTACAAAAAGGCAAGACTTATAAAATGCATTTATTCGCCGCCATGTCGGACACTTTTAAAAGTCATGATGCCAAAACCACAAAATTAGCTTCTTTCACTACCCCTGCCATCGTCAGAATTTGGGGAGTAAAAAACAAATGTGAAACCCTCGAATTACTTTACGAAAGCGAACCAATCAATCATGTAGAGTGGAAAAAACTAAACATCGAATTCAGTCCAAAAATGGAGCATGATCGAATCCTAATTGAAGCATTTTATGATAAAATGATAACTGACCCATACAATGGAAATGTATTGTTAGATGGATTGTCCGAAATTACAGAACAATAGTTTACCTTTGTAAAAAAGATCCAATGTCAGGGAAAAAGAAAATTCCAGCTAAAACAAAATCCAAATTACATCCTCGAAATCCACATCGAAAACGATATAATTTTAAAGAATTAGTAGCAAGCTGCCCTGAGCTTTCTCCCTTTGTCATCAAAAACGAATATGGCGATCAGTCTATTAGTTTCTTCGATCCCGAAGCCATCAAAATGTTGAATACCGCTCTGCTCAAGCATTTTTACAAATTAGATTTCTGGGAAATCCCCGCTCAATATTTATGTCCTCCGATCCCAGGTCGAGCAGATTATATTCACCACATTGCCGACCTTTTAAGCAACTCGAATCATGGAAAAATTCCAACTGGCGATAAAATAAAATGCCTCGATATTGGAGTTGGTGCCAATTGCGTTTATCCAATTATTGGAAATAAAACTTACGGTTGGACATTCGTAGGAAGCGACATCGATCCAAAATCTGTTACTGCTGCCAATAAAATTATCGACTCTAATCCAAGTCTAAAAAATCAAATCGAAATCCGTTTTCAAAAAAATAAAAAAGACATTTTTAGAGGAATTATTTCGAAAGGAGAATATTTTGATTTAACCATTTGCAACCCTCCATTTCATGCTTCCGCAGAGGAAGCAGCAAAAGGAACTCGACGCAAACTACAAAATTTGACTTCTAAAAAACCGGAAAAAACTGTCTTAAATTTTGGAGGAAAAAGTAATGAACTTTGGACAAAAGGAGGTGAAATAAAATTTATAAAAAGCATGATTCTAGAAAGCAAAGAGTTCGCAAAATCAGTCAAATGGTTTTCCACCTTAGTTTCCAAAAAATCCAATCTCAATGCCATCTACGATGCCCTAAAAAACGTAGAAGCCAAAGAAGTTAAAACCATCCCAATGGGACAAGGTCAAAAAATCAGCCGAATTGTAGCATGGACATTCAAGTAGCAAGACTCTCCAAGTCAGGTGTAAAAAGATGAGATTCTTGAAGAATTTAAGATAACATACAGGACTTGGAAAGTCCGCTACGTGATAAAAATATTATCAAAATAAAACCTAATTTTGCGTCACTATACAATCTTGAAATCTTAGTTACAATATGAAAATAGCCATCATCGGAGGAGGCGCAGCGGGTTTTTTTGCAGCCTTTTCTGCCAAAGAAAATTACCCTGACGCACAAGTCGTTATTTTTGAGAAATCAAGAAATTTTTTATCCAAAGTAAAAATTTCAGGCGGCGGAAGATGCAATGTCACCAATGGTTGTACCGATATCAAAGAACTTTCCAAAGCTTACCCTCGAGGGGGAAATATGCTCAAAAAGGCATTCCACACTTTTAGTACTCAGGATACGATAGATTGGTTTGAATTACGTGGAGTACCATTGATGACCCAAGAGGACAACTGCGTTTTTCCAGTTTCTCAAAATTCGCAAAGTGTGATTGATTGTTTTTTAAAACAAGCAAAATTATTAAATATTAAAATTCATTTAGGTAAAGGCATAAAATCAATCGAACCTATCAAAGGACAGATCAAATTAGAGTTTGCCAAAGCTGAATTCCCTCCTGAAGTTTTCCATAAAGTCATCGTTGCCACAGGTGGTTCTCCCAAGCGAAGTGGTCTAGAATGGTTAGAGAAGTTAGGTCATAAAATCGAAGAACCTGTCCCATCACTTTTCACTTTTAATATGCCCAACGAAGCAGTTCGAGATTTGATGGGTATCGTAGTCGAAGAATCTTTAGTTAACATCCAAGGCACCAAATTAAAATCAGATGGACCTCTGCTTATCACTCATTGGGGTATGAGTGGTCCTGCAATTTTAAAACTTTCTGCCTTCGGAGCAAGACTATTGAGTGATCTGAATTATGAATGCAAAGCCCAAGTCAATTGGGTCAATGAAGTAAATGTTGAAATCGTCAGAGAAGAATTAAAAGAAATTATAACAAAACATTCCCAAAAACTAGTCACCAACTTTAGACCTTATCTTTTGCCTGAAAGGCTATGGCATTATTTATTGAAAAAATGTGGTTTCCCCGAAAATAAAAGATGGAATGAATTAGGCAAAAAAGGATTGAATAAACTTATTACGATCCTCACTAATGACATTTATCAAGTAAAAGGAAAGACTACTTTCAAAGAAGAGTTCGTGACTTGCGGTGGGGTTAGTTTGGAAAGCATTAATACTAAAACATTGGAAAGTAAGGTTTGTAAAAATTTATATTTTGCTGGGGAGGTGATAGACATTGATGGAATCACCGGAGGTTATAATTTTCAATCAGCTTGGACAACGGGTTTTATTGCAGGGAAATTAAACTAAATTTTTCAAAAAATTGAACAGCTTTAACTCTCTTTACAAAAGCGAACTGGTTAATTTTTTACTTAAAACTAGATGACAAAATTTTCAAGTTGTCTGCTATTTTTTTTGGCAAAAAACCTAATGTAAATGTCTTGTTAGAATCTAAAGAAACATCGGCTGGACGTTTAGCAGGCATGTTTACATCTTTTTGCAAGGAAGGAATAATTAGGTTTTTATCCAGTCCAAAATGAGTCGCCATCTCGATAGCAAATGCAAAGCGAGACATCCTCTCTTTTCCTCCTAAATGAAAAATTCCACTCGCCTCATTTTTTAATAAAGCAAAAATCCCTTCTGCTGCATCTCCTCCAAAAGTGGCTGTTCGATATTCATCGGTGAAGCAATAAATATTTTTTCCAGCTTGTAAATTCCGTAACCAAGCATTCATAAATCCTAACCCATTTTTGGGTAAACCATACATTAAAGGCATTCGAGCAATGACTGCTTTTGGATAAATTTTTAATACTTTTTGCTCGGCTTCTAATTTTTGTTTTCCATAGACCATGATTGGGTTGGGTGTATCAGTTGGTGAATACGGCGCATTTTTCCCATCAAAAACTAAGTCGGTGGAGGTGAATAAAAATGGTATATTTTGCGAAGCAGAGTAAGTTACTAAATGCTCGGTTACATCGACATTGATAATTTTGGAATGAGGATTTTGTTCGCAGTCGTTTGGGTTGGAATTGGCAGCGAGGTGGAGGATGGCATCGGGTTGATGTTTTTTCAGAAAGCTGGTAACTGCCTGACTATCAGTTAGATCGAGTTGTTCTAACTGAGTATTTTTTAGTTTGGGTTTTGTGGTATGATAGATTCCGAGAAGTTCAAAATCGTTTTGCAAATGCTCTGCGATGTGCCAACCTAGGAAACCTGAAATGCCTGTGACGAGTAGTTTTTTCATGATTTTATTTTTTTTTGCCACAGACTTAGACTGACTTTCCTTATGACTTTTCGCTGACTATATAAATCAAGGTCTGTGAAAAGCCATTAAAAAGTCAGTCTAAGTCAGCGGCAAAAAATTCATTAATCCATTTTTACCAAAACCCTTGGAGTAGAAAAATTTTGCGTCAACCTCGACACCACAATGATCGTCAACAATCCACTCAACATCGCCAATGTCCGAAACGGAAACAAAACAGTCTCCCCTTCCATCATCGGATAAGGAATTATATTTGGAATATTCAAAGTCGGTTCGCCGCCTCCAAATCTTAAAATAAAACTTACCGCAAAACCTGAAAGTGCACCAATCGTATTGGCCTTTTTATCAAACAAAGCGCAAACTAAAGCAGGAAATAAAAGACAATAAACAAAGTCGCTACACAATACCCAAAGGTCATAAACACTCTGCACATTGATCGCCAAAAGTGTTGCCACAATTCCAATAATCCAAATGCATCGCTTGATCACTTTTTCTAAATTTGAAGGAGTGATATTTGGTTTTACTAGTGGTCGAAAAACATTCCAACCTGCCATCGATGAAGCTGATAAAATAGATGAATCTACCGAAGACATTACTGCTGCTGCAACTGCTCCCAAACCAATTGTCGCCACCCAAGGATTGGTCAAATATCGAATCACGTGTGGCAAAATGGAACTATCACTTCCAGGAACGGCTCCGATCATTTCCCAATCTGCCACTCCCCCAATAATCCCAATCAAAACTGCTGGAACCGCTGCAATAATACAAACGACTCCTGCAAAAATGGATAATCGAACCGCTGTATTTTCATCTTTTGAAGACAACACTCTTTGAAAATATACTTGCCAAGGAATACCTCCAAACATCAGGAGCAAGGCATAATCCCACCACATCCAATAGTAACTTCCTAAGTTTTCCTGGCTTGGTAAAAATGTAGCCGTAGCCCCATTTTTTTCAACATAAGCAGCCCAAGCAACATCCCATCCACCAACTGAATTCATAGCGACAGGAACGACCAAAGCTAATCCACCTAGCAATAAAATCATCTGTACAACATCGGTCAAGGCTACTGCCCACAAGCCTCCGATCGCCGTGTAGGCTATGGCAATGATCGCTGAAAGTATAATCGCAGGTTGAGTTTCCAAACCGAGAACAGTTCCAAATGTTGTTCCCAAGGCAGTAAGAATGGCAGCTGTCCAAAATATTTCTCCAGACAATGCAGGAATAAAAAGTAGGGCTGCCATGCGCTTTCCAAATCGTTGAGAAAGAGGATCAAGCATGGTCTTGAATTGATGGCGTCGCATGATTCTAGCAAAAAATAATCCACCTATGATTAAACTAATCGCATATCCCCAAGGTGCTTGCACCCATATCAACCCTGTCTTAGCTGACTCTGCTGTTCCATTGATGTAACCTCCACCGACCCATGTGGCACTCATCGTAAAAATTCCAATGAAGAGTGGAATTGATCTACCAGCAAGCATGGTGTCATTTTCATTTTTAGCTTTTTGCTTCCCGGCTACATACGAGCCAAAGTAAAATATCAATGCATAAAAAACCATCATGGCTATGAATCCTGACCACAATACTGGAGCACCTGTAGCATATAAATAAAGTCCACAAGCGACTAAAAAAATCAATAAGTAAATAGTGGGAAGTATTTTTTCGTTGTTTTGTAAGTTCATTGTTACGACTTCTAGCTAAAAGACATCCAAAATTTTCACCGGCTTGTCATTGAAGGTGATAGTATCACCTTTTTCTTTTCGCATCATCTCTTTGGCAAGTGGTGCTTGAGGAGAAATCGCAAAGTATTTTTTTCCATCCACCAAAATTCTTCCTGCGGCGATCGAGATAAAGTAATTCCCAAAATCAGTTTGCACCACACTTCCAAAGGCAACTTGGTCAAAAACTCGATCAGCTTTTATTTGACTTAAGAATAGTTCTAATTTTCGAGCTTCGGAAAGTTGTTGGGCATTTTTATCTCGTTCATTATGCATCATGGCTCGACCTGTTTCGAATTTATCTCCAGCGCTACTTTTCGTTTCATTGTTCGCGCTGTCTTGTGCATCGTCCATCATTTTTTGGAAGATCGATATTTTTTGTAAAATTAATTCTTCGACTTCTTCGAGGAGAGCTTGTTTGATTTCAAATTTGTCCATTTTTTCTTTTTTCAATTAAAATTGGTTGATAAACTCCTATTCCCTAATTTCATGTTTCGAAATTTATTAATACCAACAAATCTAACAAAAATAGCAATTTCAAAATAGATAAACATATGAATACTTTTTCTCCTCTAGAAAAAACGTTGGCTTGGAGTGTACACTTATTTACTGCCTCTGGATTGGTTGCTGGTTTTATGGCAATTTTAGCTATCAATGAAAAAGAATGGAGAGTTGCTATGTTGTGGTTAGTTGGATGTTTGATTATTGATGGGGTGGATGGAACATTTGCGAGGCTTTTTAAAGTAAAAGAAGTACTACCTGAGATCGATGGAAAAACGATAGATTATGTAATTGACTTTGCGACTTATGCGATTATTCCCGCTTACTTTTTTCATGAAGCGAATTTGGTACAGGAGGACTGGAATCTGTTTTGCACTTCTGTAATTTTACTCGTTTCGGCTCTTTATTATGGAAAAACAGGAATGGTCTCGGATGATATGTATTTCCTAGGATTTCCGGTTTTATGGAATATGGTGGTGTTCTTTTTGTTCTTCGTTTTTGACTTCTCTTCGACGTGGAATATCTTATTTATTCTTATCTTTGCAGGGTTGCATTTTGCTCCAATAAAGTTTGTTTACCCTAGTCAAGCGAGCAAATTTAAAAAGCTTACTTTATTTAATACCGTTATTTTTATTGTCTCTTGTATCGCTATTTTGTGGTTTCACCCTGAACGAAATATTTGGTGGGTGGGCAGCATAATTGCATCAACTGGGTACTATGCCTTAATGGCAATTTACAATACTTGGATAGAAGATTGAGAGAGGAAATATTTCTTAAATCGTATTAAACTTCGCCTTAATATTCAAACTACCCTGTTTCTTGTATTTTTCCATTAAAAAATTATATACTGTTCCCCTTTATTACATAAAATACTGAATATCAATTCTTTATGTTGAAAAAATTGATACTCACGAAGTCAATTACAGAGAGTTTAACCCTTTGTTTTAATTGCATTGGATTACAAAAACTAATAACTTTGTGTGTCTCCTTTTGATAGTTAATTTTTCATAATTACCATCATCTACCCACCGATTTTAGTTTTATTATTCTTTGCTTAAGTATAGTACGTTCGATGAACAACACCCTTAGGAAATACTTGTATTCTATTCTCTTGCTATTAGTTTCTCTGATAGCTACTAATTCTTCATTTGCCCAAGACTTAACAATTCATCCAACCTTCAATAATATGTATGGTGGAGGTTCCTTCGAAGACCTTTACGCTAGTTTTGAAACTTCAGATGGTGGTTTTATTTTAGGAGGAAAAGCTTTTGAAAATGCCACAACTGGAAATATCAATGATCCTTTTTGTGGAACCAACAACTCAGATTATTGGATTGTCAAAACCGATATTGATGGAAATACAGAATGGGACACTTTGTTTGGAGGAACTGCTAACGAGGAATTATATGATATGATCGAAACTTCTGACGGAGGATATGCTTTGGTAGGGAGATCTACTTCACCTGCGAGTTGTGATGTTCCTGCTGGAAATCCATTTGTCTATGATGCTTGGGTTATGAAAATTGATGCGCTTGGAAATATACTTTGGACTTCAAGATTTGGAAGTACGCAAGGAGATAATGCCAAATCAATCATTGAAACCTCAGATGGAGGACTTTTGATTGGAGGTGATACGATGAATATAGTGGATAATGCGCCTGATTATTGGATAACAAAATTAGATGGGGTGACAGGTACTGTTTTATGGGACAATTCCTACGGAGGAGATAATTTTGATTTCTTAGAGGTGGTGAGAGAAACTACCGATGGTTTCTTTTTAGGTGGTTATTCTATTTCTGGTGTGAGTAAAGATAAAACGACGGCCAATTTTGGTTCTTGGGATTATTGGATTGTTAAAGTTGATTTGAGTGGAAATTACGTTTGGGATATTTCTTATGGTGGAACTGGGAATGATCAATTATTTGATATGAAAGTTACTCCAGATGGTGGTTTAATCCTAGGAGGATTTTCTGATTCTGATCCTAGTATTTTACCTAATAATAAAACAGCAGCCAATATTGGAGGAGAAGATTGTTGGGCGATAAAAGTAAATAGTGCTGGATCAATCACTTGGGATCAAAGTTATGGAGGGGTTGATTTAGATCGAATTTATAGTGTAGAGGTAATCAACTTAACAGACTGTGTGACTAATTACATTTTTGCGGGGGTCACTACTTCGGGGGCGAGCGGAGATGTAACTGATCCAAATCTTGGTGGCGGTGATTATTGGTTAAACTTTGTAGATGCTAATGGAAATTTAATCTGGGAAAAAAATTACGGGGGCGACCAATATGAGGAGGCTAGAGATTTTAGGCGAAATTCCGATGGAAGTTACATTGTTGGAGGATATACTATTTCCGATAATAATGGAGATGTGCCCTCGACGAATTATGGTATTTTCGATAATTGGGTATTTAAACTTTCTTGTAATTTTGATATTCCTGACTTGGTGGATGAAGAAGTTTGTGAAGGGGAATCAATTACGTTGACTGCCGTATCTGGAAGTTGTGATAATTGTACATTCCAATGGGATGCTAATGGAGGCAATGCTACGACCAATTCAATTACCGTTGCACCAACTGATACAACAATTTATACAGTCATAGTTACCAATGCCAATTGTTGTCCTGATACAACTTCAGTAACGGTAATTTGGCACCCTTCTCCGACGGTTGACTTAGGCCCAGATACTGAAATTTGTCCAAGCGAAACTATTCCTTTGGATGCAACCACTCCAACTTGCACTTATGCTTGGTCAACGGGAGCAACAAGTCCTATGATAAATCCAAATATGGCGGGTACTTACTCAGTTACTATTACTTGCGAGTTTGGATGTACAGCAACTGATGAAATAATTATTAGTCCGGGAATGGTGCCAACAGTTGATTTGGGAAATAATACCAACTTGTGTGCAGGGGATAGTATTTTATTAGACGCAGGAACTGGAGGAATGAATTATAGTTGGTCAACGGGAGCATCATCTCAAATGATTTATGGAAATGATGAGACGAATTATTGTGTTACCGTAACTTCAGTAGATGGATGTACAACTGTTGATTGTATTTTAATAAATTATGATACGGTTCAAGTTGTTTTACCAAATGATACCATTCTTTGTCCTACGGAAAATTTAGTTGTCTCAGCAGGGAATAGCGGATGTACTTATAATTGGTCAAATGGCCCAATAAGTCAATCAATTACAATCTCTTCAGCAGGAACTTATACCGTCACGGTTACTTGTGGAACTGCTTCGTGTACTGCGGTTGATGAAATTGTAGTTGGCTATTTTTCAGTAAATTCTCCTCAAAATATAACTGCAGAAATATGTCAAGGGGACTCGCTTTTTGTGGGTGGAGGTTGGCAATTTCTTGCTGGAAATTATTCAGATACATATCTGACTACTGATGGATGTGATTCGGTAGTAAATACGAATTTGACGGTTCATCCTACTTTTTCACAAAATGTACCTGTGGAAATTTGCCAAGGAGAAACTTACTTCGCTCAAGGTGCTGCTCAAAATATGTCGGGGACTTACTTCGATACTTTGATGACGATCCAAGGATGTGATT
>CAYGRM010000036.1:0-28698 GCA_964352225.1 uncultured Saprospiraceae bacterium
ATATTAGTAGTTGATGGTTTTATTTCTTTCGAGGAAATATTTTTAGCGGGAACTTCGGGCGTAACTTTTCCGGGAACGATCGCTTCTTGAAGATCATTTTTGGCTAATACTTTAGTTTCAGTTTGATTAGAGTTAACATCTGAGGTCGTTTGATTTTGTGGCGTCTCAGCGGTTGGATTAGTAGTAGCTGAATCATTGTTTGATTTCGATTCTCCAGCACAGCTAAAAAGTAAGAAAAGAAAAGATACATAAAATAGATTTTTCATATGAAATAGATTAAAAGTGAATGAGTGGTTTTGAATGTTAATAAAATAAGTTTCTCTTGGGATTTATTGTAAAAAGTAGTCTTAAAACTCCTAAAATGAGGGGTTGTTCACCTGTTTTGTGTTCAAATGTTTTGAAACGGACTATCTAAACTTAGAAAGTCTACAAATTTAGATTTTTTAACTCAAAAAAATCTTTTCAGCTTCCTGACATATCATTTAAATACCTTTTTGTTGCGGCAATGAAATTTACTACTTTTGCGATTCGTTTAAATCTGTCTATAGATTAAATTTGACAAATCACGAAATAGTAAGATGTCAGTAAAAGTAGAGCAATTAACAAAAGTATATCAAACGCAAAAAGCTGTTGACCATATTTCCTTCGAAGCCAAGAAGGGAGAAGTGTTAGGATTTTTGGGACCAAATGGTGCTGGTAAAACAACTACCATGAAAATCATTACTTGCTTCATTCCTCAAACGAATGGGAATGTGAGTGTGTGTGGTTACGATACCAAAGCTTCACCAATGGAAGTACGCCAAAGGATTGGATATTTGCCAGAACATAATCCATTGTACAAGGATATGTATGTGAAAGAATATTTGAGTTTTGTAGGAGGCTTGCATAAAGTGTCCAATAAAAAGCAAAAGGTAGCCGAAATGATTGAGCGAGTTGGACTTGGTCGAGAACAGCATAAATTAATTGGAGCACTTTCAAAAGGTTATCGGCAAAGGGTTGGATTAGCACAGGCCATGTTGCATGATCCAGAGGTGTTGATTTTAGATGAGCCAACATCTGGTTTGGATCCCAATCAGTTAGTCGAAATTCGAAAACTAATCATTGATTTAGGCAAAGAGAAGACGGTAATTTTTTCCACTCATATTATGCAAGAGGTGCAGGCTATTTGTGATCGAGTTTTGATTATTAATAGAGGGAAAGTAGTGGCGAATGATCCGGTGGAAGCTTTGGCAGATAGAATTTCAGGTTCGACGATTGTTACGGTAGAGTTTTTGGAAAAAACCCAAAAGGAGATTTTGAAAAAAATTACCAAAGCTAATTCCATAGAATCACTCGGAAATAACCAATGGAAATTATCCTCTGATTTAAAAGTGGATATTCGGAAGGATATTTTTGAATTTGCAGTACAAAATAATTTGACCTTGCTTGGAATGAAAAAAGAAATATATAGTGTGGAGGATGTTTTCCAAGAATTGACGAAGGATTAAATGAGTTGAGTGGTGGTCGTTTTTCGAGAGGATTAATTTGGATTTTGAAATTAAAATATAAAATCATAATGAACGTAAAACGTCCATCGCAAAACGTTCAACCAAAAAAGACGAAATTGAAAAAAGTACTTGCCATTTTATCATTTTTATTTTTTGTAAATGCATTGTTACAAGCTCAAGGTGATACGGTATATTTGAGTAAAAATTTTAAATTTCAGGATGGAGTGTTTTTGAGTTTTGAAGATTTTAGAAATAATACTCCTGCCTATCAATGGAAAGAAGTGGAAGTTGGAGTTCATTCTAATCCACAAAACTTCTTAGCTCAAATGTATGGTTTAAGAGTTAAAAAAACAGAGCAAAGTGAAGAAGGAACTCGGAATTCAAGAAATATAAACTTGGATTCAATTTGGGGGATTTGTCTAGATGGTATTCCATATATTCGATTGTCGAGAGAAGAACTAAATAAAGAAAATGTAGTTTTTGCAGGTCTCAGATTGCGAGGAAAGATCTGCTATTATGAGTATGAAGAATATATTACTCAAAAGAAAGAAATGTCGGCTTACAATCCAGTTACTGGGCATCCTTTTCGAACGAGAAATGTCGATGTGAAGGTGAAGTTGATTCATAAAAATATGTTGCATTTTGAGACCGGTGAAACAGCCGTTTTTTCTAAAGAAAACTTTAAAGAGTGGATAAAAGATGATCAAAAATTATATAAAACAGTTAATGATTTATCCCCTCAGGAAGTTGATGAAAAATTATTTAAATGTCTACTCATCTACGATGATCGGAATTTAGTCAAGGTGAGTAGAAAGCCAGGTAAGTAGTTCATTCAAAGTTTAAAATTATTCAATCAGAATTAGATATATGTTAACAATTTTTTCAAAAGAAATAAACACGTTTTTTAGTTCGCTGATAGGTTATATTGCTATTGGGGTTTTTTTATTGGTGACGGGTTTGATGATGTTTGTTTTTCCAGATACCAGTTTACTAGATTACAATTATGCAACATTAGATCAATTGTTTTCGCTTGCTCCGATGATCTTTATGTTTTTGATTCCGGCGGTGACCATGCGAACGTTTGCCGAGGAAATTCAAACAGGAACAATTGAGTTGTTGGCAACTCGTCCGTTGAGAGATATTGAAATTATAATGGGAAAATACCTAGCGAATTTAACCCTCGTTTTGTTCGCACTTTTACCGACCCTATTGTACTATTATACAGTTTATCAATTAGGTTCTCCAGTAGGAAATTTAGATTCGGGAGCCATCCAAGGAAGTTACATTGGATTATTTCTTTTGGCAGGAGTTTATACTGCCATTGGAGTTTTTGCTTCGTCATTAATTGACAACCAAATTGTGTCATTTATCCTAGCAACCTTCCTTTGTTTTTTTATGTATTCAGGATTTCTATTTATCAGTAAAATGCCATTCTTTTTTGGGACAACGGATACCATTGTACAAATGTTTGGTATTGATTATCACTATAGCTCGATTAGTCGAGGAGTAGTTGATACGCGAGATCTAATTTATTTTATATCAATTATTGCGTTATTCATTGCGATGACTTTAGTGTCATTAGAAAAACGAAAATGGTAATTATTTTATAGGTTCTAAATGAATTCATTTGGTCATAGATAAATAGTTATTAGGTTATTAAATTATTTTCAAAAGGGTACTTCAATAAATTGTACGACTAATAACTCATTAACCAATAACTTAATAACCAAATGAGATCAGCTAGAATCTTTTTATAACTGTTAATGTTAAAATTTGGATAGTTGAAATTGACTAATTTATATGTAAGGGTTTGATATTGAGTGATTTATGAAGTTTAATTTTGTATAATTATTTATTTTAAATGAGTAGTAATAATAAAAGAAATCAGAGTTTATTGCAGTTGGGCTTATTTGCAGGAGTATTGTTATTTATCAATGTACTTG
Source organism: uncultured Saprospiraceae bacterium (assembly GCA_964352225.1). Lineage (GTDB taxonomy): Bacteria > Bacteroidota > Bacteroidia > Chitinophagales > Saprospiraceae > CAJQQY01. The sequence goes on from CAYGRM010000036.1 coordinate 3,431, forward strand.
GAAATACTTTCTACAATTATTATGATTTGACGGAAGATAAAAGATTTACCTTGACAGAAGCTTCAGTCAATTTGATGGAAGACATGAGGGAAGTCGTTTATGTAAAAGTATTGTTAGAAGGTGAGTTTGGAGGAGCTTATAAACGATTGCAAAATTCCGTAAGAGAATTGTTAGATGATTATCGTAGCATCTCCCCAAACTTGGAATATGACTTTGAAAATCCATTAGAAGGTTCGGTCGAGGAGATCAATGCGAGAAAAGAATTGTATGCCAAAAGTGGTATTTATCCAATTAACTTGAAAGAACAGACTAGTGACTCAAAGAAAGAACAATTGACTTATCCATACGCCTTAATTTTTTATCAAGGACGTGAAACTGCGGTTAACTTATTGGAAAATAATGTTCCCGGGATGAACCCTGAGTTGGTGATCAATAATTCCATTAGCTTACTAGAATACAAAATCACAGGAGCAATTAATAAGTTGATGACGGTCAAAAAACCTATTGTACTTTATACCACAGGGCACCAAGAATTAAATCCGATTCAAACTGCTGATCTCGATGCTGAGATGATTAAATCTTATGATATTAATCGAATCAATTTAGATAGTGTAGTTCAAATTGATTCAGAAGTAGATGTGCTTATCGTAGCAAAACCCATTCAACCATTTTCTGAAAAAGATAATTTTAAAATTGATCAATACGTGATGAATGGAGGACGTGTTTTATGGTTGTTGGACAAAGTAGATGCAAGTATTGATAGCATGCGAATTACAGGTCAACATTTAGCGATGCCAATGGAGTTGAATTTAGATCGGCTTCTATTTAAATATGGAGCTAGAGTTCAACCAAATTTGGTGATGGATTTAGAATGTACTCCCATTGCTTTGCAAACTGGAGTAATCGGAGATAAGCCGCAATTCGAATTATTTCCGTGGTATTTTTACCCAAGAGTTTCCTCCCGGTCTGATCATCCGATTGCTAAAAGTATTGATCGGGTAAACCTCTTTTTTCCCAGCTATATAGATACCATTGAGACTCGTGGTGGTGAGGTTTCAAAAGAAGTTATTCTTACCACTTCTGACTATAGCCGTTATCAAAGAGTGCCTGTAAATTTAACTTTTGAAATATTAAGAGACCAACCTAATCCTGATCTTTATAATAAGCAGAATTTACCATTGGCAGTTTTGTTGGAAGGTACATTTCCCTCTGAGTACGAAAACCGAGTGACTGAATCCATGCTCTCGGGGCTGAGAGAATTAAATATTGAATATAAAAAAGTCAGCGAACCCACTCGAATGATGGTGGTGGCGGATGGGGATATTGCTATCAGTAGTTTAGATCGTCAAACGCAAAAACCTTTGCCACTTGGATTAAATCCTTTTGATAAATATCAGTACGCCAACAAACAATTTTTAATGAATTCCATCGAGTATTTGCATAATGATAAAGGAGTTATAGAAGCAAGAGGAAAAGAAGTTAAATTACGTTTGCTAGATCGAGTCAAAGCAAAAGAAGAAAAAACAAAATGGCAAATGATCAATATTTTAATCCCGATAATTGGCTTGGCTTTTTTTGGAATTATTTATAATTGGATACGACGTAGAAGGTACGCTTCGTAATTTTTTTTAAGAAAAAATCTTTGACAAATTTCAAATATAAACGTTTGTCATAATCAAATAGATAAAAATGAAAAGAACATTAGTCCTACTAATTTTATTTGTGTTGCTTGGTGCTGGAGCATATTATTTGATGGAAAATCAAGATAAATCTTCCACTACTTCTTGGAATGAGAATGGTGATTTTGCTATTGAAAATGTGGATGATATTTATAAGATATTCATCGCCGATAAACAGAATTACAAAGTTTTGTTAGAAAGAAAAAATGGTTATTGGACATACAATAAGAAATTTAAAGCGAAGCAAACTTCTATCGACGATCTGTTAAATACTATCCAAGGAGTACGAATGAAGTACACCACACCTCGAGGTGCTGAAAATCAAATGCGGAAAAATTTAGCTACCTCAGGTGTCAAAGTTGAAATCTATGATAAGAACGACAATAAAATGAAAGTCTATTATGTCGGAGGTGCCACCGCAAATAGTCTTGGAACCTATTATATCATGGAAGGAGCAACTGAACCTTATGTGATGCATATTCCTTCTTTTCAAGGAATGTTAAAGGGAAAGTTTTTGAAGCAAGAAGATGACTGGAAAGACTTAATGATGTTTGGAGAGCAAGTAGAGGAAATAAAATCGGTCTCGGTGGATTATCCAAAACAGAAAAGTAAATCTTTTAAAATTGAAAGAAGTGCTGAGGGGGAGTATGATGTTAAGCCATTTTATGAAGTAACTCCTGAAATCACCAAACCGGTTATTAATGCTGCGGTAGAAAAATACTTGATTGGATATAGTGTCTTAATGGCCGAAGCTTTTGAAAATGTTAACCCTAACCGAGATTCTATTGAAAAGACTTTACCTTTTGTTTCCATCTCCGTAACTGATATAAAGGGAGAAACAAAAACGGCTAAACTTTTTCCCATTCCTCAATTAGATCAATATGGAAATCCCGTTTTGAATACAGGAGTTGGCATGAACGGGAAGCAAACCATTTATCGATATTTTGCTGATTACAAAGATCAATATGGAGAAAGTTTTAGATTAGTTCAGCATCGAAATTTCGAACGTTTGTTTTGGAGTTACGATTACTTTTTCCCACAATAAGTCTTGATTTTTCAATTTTTATATGAAAAAAATATACCTCCCGATTCTACTTCTCTTGGCAGTTTTTCTTTTTCAAAGTGCTCATCCTACTATGGAATGGGGATTCTTTGGACATCGAAAAATCAATCGGATGGCTGTTTTTACCTTGCCTCCAGATATGATAATTTTTTATAAAAAAAATATAGAATACGTCACCGATCATGCCGTTGATCCTGATAAAAGAAGATATGCAACAAAGCATGAAGCCGTTCGACATTATATTGATTTAGATATTTGGGGGGAGTATCCATTTGAGGATTTTCCTCGAACTCAGATGGGAGCGTTGATGAAATACACAGATATTTTTATCATTGATAAACGAAGTGATACCACTCAAATATTGGGAAATGACCTACGCTTAGATGAGGACGATAATTATATCAAATTTAAATATCTTAAAAATAAAGAAGTCGTCATTCCTAAAAGGAAGTTCCAATCTTTCTTTTGTAACAATATACTTCCAAAATATTATGATGATGTTTGGGAAGTGAATTTGGATAGTTTTCAATTATATTTTGATGAATTTTTTCCAACCGATAAAGGGTATAAAATCATTGCTGAAGATAAATTTTCAGAATATGGAGTATTGCCTTTCCATTTGATGCGCATGCAAAATAAATTGACTCAAGCATTTGAAAATAAGGATACTAAATCAATTTTACGCCTCTCTGCTGATTATGGACATTATATTGGAGATGCTCATGTTCCCTTGCACACAACTGAAAATTATAATGGCCAATTGACTAATCAGAATGGGATTCATGCCTTTTGGGAAAGTAGGATTCCTGAATTATTTGCTGAGGAAGAATATGATTTTTTTGTAGGTAAAGCGGAATATGTTGAAAATAAAGTGGATTATTTTTGGGATATTATTTTGGCTAGCCATCAGTTAGTAGATAGTGTTTTGCTAATTGAAGCAGATTTGGTGAAAAGGTTTCCAGAGGATAAACAGTTTTGTTTTGACAACCGAAATGACCAAACTGTTCGGACACAATGTCGAGCATTCGCCAAAGCATATTCTGATCGAATGAAAGGAATGGTAGAAGAAAGAATGACTAACTCAGTTTATGCTTTAGGAAGTTTGTGGTATACTGCTTGGGTAGATGCCGGGCAGCCTGATTTGTCTAATTTAGGAAATTCAGAATTAACAGAAGCAGAGAAAAAGGAATTAGAAGAATTAGAAAATTCCGTTCGGAGCGGAGAAGTTAAAGGACGAGAGCATAATTAATCATGCTTAATGTAGAATCGATAAGCAAGATTTAATAATTTAGAATTTACAAAACGAAAAACATGAATTTATTTAGTGGCCAAGTTGGTCTTGCATTGAAAGGAATGGCGATGGGAATTGCAGAAGTAATTCCGGGAGTTTCGGGAGGAACAATTGCATTTATCACAGGTATTTATGAAAAATTAATCAACACGATAAAAGCCTTTGGTCCATCATTAGTTGGTGTTTTTCAAAAAGATGGAATTAGTGGAGTTTGGAAAGAAGTGAATGGTAATTTTTTAGTTGCCTTATTGGTCGGAATGGCTGGGGGAGTAGTGATTGGCGTTTTTGGAGTCACCCATTTATTAGAAACTTACCCGCAGCATCTGTGGGGATTTTTCTTTGGATTAATTATCGCATCGGCGATTTATATCGGCAAGCAAGTAGGGAAGTGGGGCGCACTTGAGATTGTAGGTTTATTGATCGGAACAGTCGTCGCATATTATATCACTATTGCAAGTCCTGCGAGTGGAAATGAGGCATTGTGGTTCGTCTTTCTATCTGGAATGATTGCGATTTCAGCTTTGATTTTGCCAGGGATTTCGGGAAGTTTTATTTTGTTATTGATGGGTATGTACACTTTTATAATTCCAAAAGTAAAAGAGGCATTGACAACATTTAGTAGTGAGAGTTTAATCATCACAGGTGTTTTTGCCCTTGGGTGTTTGGTTGGAATTACATCAATATCTAGAGTGATTTCCTGGATGTTTGATCATTATAAGAATGTGACTTTAGCAGTTTTAACGGGCTTTATGGTAGGGTCATTAAATAAAGTTTGGCCTTGGAGAAATACTACTCAATGGATTGATAAAGAGTCAGGAGAAATTTTGACAAATATTGAAAATTATGTCACTCCAGATAATTTAAAAATCTTAAAAGAGGTAAGTGTTTTACCCAATAGTTTTATTGGAGAACCACACTTGATTCCAGTTTTGATTTTGATGGTAGTTGGATTTATTGCTGTTTTTGGGATGGAAAAATTAGGAAGCAAAAGTGCATAGTTGAATTCTTTTCTGTTTTGTGTCTTGTCCTAAAATAAAAAGCCTCAAATTATTTAATTAATTTGAGGCTTTTTATTTCCATTTTTTTCTTTATTAAACCTTTCCTTGTTTTTCTAATTTCTGCTTGCGCATCAAATTCTTTTGATATCTACCTTGTGCAATATCCGTCAGAATTAAAATGATTAAGATAAAGTAAAAAGTTGATTTATTCATTTGTTCTACAGGATGTCCAGCAATTTCCAAATGAGCTAAATGCCCACCTTCCGTCACTAACATAATACCGACTAAAAATAAAATAAATAATCCTAAAACTTCATACATTCTATTCTTGGATAAAAAATCTGAAATCTTATCCGCTAGCACAATCATTAAGATTCCACCAATAACGATTGCAGTAGCCATGACCCAAAGTACATCAGTCAAGGCAATAGCACTCAAAATAGAATCGAATGAAAATACTAAATTCATTACAACTATCATAAAAATAACTTGACCAACTGATTTTTCTCTACCTTTTTTCGATGCATCACTTTCATCTGGAAGGGCAATCATGTGCCAAATTTCTTTTATTGCCGTGTAGATAATAAATGCTCCTCCTGCTAAAACGATTAGACTATGACCATTAAAGACTCCATGAAATAGTTTTCCTAAGTCGATAGTAAAAAGTTCTCCTTGAAAAAGGTCAATTAATTTTAGCAAAACGAAAAGTAAAATAATCCGTAAGGCAATCGCTAAACCAATTCCAACTTTTCTAACATAACTTCTACGTTCGGCAGGAGCATTTTTTGATTCTAAAGAAATGTATAATAAATTATCAAAGCCTAAAACTGCTTGAAGTAAAACAAGCATCAATAATGTGCCTAGATTTTGAAGAAGAGTTGGTTCCATTTTTTAGTAATATTTTTTGATATTTTTTAAACAAACTCAAACTTAACTAATCTTAATTGATAACTAAAAAATAAATGTTAGCAATTAAACTAAATTTTTTTCAAAAAAAACAATTTATCAAAAATCTGAGGCGTTTAGTCCTCTATAAATTTCATCATACCATTAAAATCCCATTTCTATAAGCAGCTACTTTTACGATTCATATTAAGGTTTTCTACAGACCTAACTACCTATTTACTAAATTCTAAACATGACAAAAATGAATCGTTTCCTAGTAATTTGCATTGCTGCAATATTCCCTATTTTATTAAATGCTCAAGATTCCGAAGTTGGTTTAATCTTCGGGGCATCAGGCTATACCGGAGATCTTACGCCAAATACCAATGTATTGAGTACTGGCAAAAGACATGCTTCGTTAGGTATTTTTTTACGAAGAGATTTAAATCGTTTTACAGCGGTGAGAGGAACATTTACTTACGGAAAAATATCAGGAGATGATGCTCAATCCAATATCGAAGGTATCCAAAACCGAAATTTAAGTTTCCAATCAAACTTACTAGAATTATCCTTAGTGGGAGAAATAAATCCTTTGGGAACAAATTCTACTGGAAGAAGATTACAACCATTCTTATACGGAGGTATTGCGGTATTTCATTTCAATCCCGAAGCAAATTATAATGGTCAATTGGTTGAATTACAACCTCTAGGTACAGAAGGTCAAGGCATGGAAGGCTTTGATAAACCATATAAGTTGACCCAAATTTCAATTCCGCTGGGGGCAGGAGTGAAGTACCAAATTACCGAACGACTCAACTTGGGAGTTGATGTTGGCGTTCGAAAAACATTTACAGATTATTTGGATGATGTGAGTGGATCTTATGTCAATTATAATGATTTGTTGGCAGGAAACGGTAGGGTAGCCGCAGCACTTGGAAACCGTTCGGGGGAGTTAAACCCGGAAGGAAATATTCCAGCGATCGTTCCAACGGGAACTCAGAGAGGAAACTCTCTCAAAGATGATTGGTATTTTACAGCCGGGGTAACGGTGGGGTATAAATTTTCTACTAGAACTAGAAATTATAAAGGGCGAAATCCGACAGGAAGAGAATTTGGTTGTCCTGGAAAAAATCTTTAAATAACTGAATAAGAAACAAACTTTAAATGGAAACGGGCATCTCGAAAGAGGTGCTCGTTTTTTTAGTGCTATAGATAATACTATTTTTGTAAATGTGTTGTTATTTTCTTTATACAAAAGAAAAAAGAGTAAAGTTTAAGCTATAATTGTTTTTCTTTATAGGTAGGAATGATCCCGATTGGGGTGGCTGACCAATTGAATTTTAAAAAAAACGAATAAAATGAAAAACTACTTGTATTTATTTTTAATCATTTTTACCCTTGGCTGCTCGAGTGAACCTATGATTAAAGAAATCGAAATAACCCATGGCTGGAGATTATCGGAAGTTATCTCTATGAACGGCGAAGATGATGAAATAAATGAATTACTAAAGTTAGCTTTTGAAGAAGGATTGATATCTCAAGGTTATGTCTTATATTTTTTTCCTGACCAAAGATTTACCGAATTGACGGGCTACTCTGTGGAGGCAGGTAATTGGGAGTTTGATGGAAAAGAAATAAAATTCGGAGATAAAAAAATTAGTATTGAAGGTTTTGAAGAAAATCGAAAGAAACATTTCATGATTGGAAATCTATCCATAGAAGAAGAAAATATTAAGGCTAAACTAAGATGGGTAAAAGAAGTTGAGATGTTGGAAAAATTTAAAATGGATCCTTTTTATCCGAAAAATAACTTGTGGAGAAAGAAGCCGGCACAAAAAGAAACAGATGAAGAAATTAGAGAACGACTTCTTAATTATGTTTTGCATTTTGCCTACATTTTAAAAGCATCGACTGAGAGAGAGCATAATGTGGTTTCATTTGCGCACTCAATGGGAATCATTAAAGTGTATCGAGGCGGGATCGGAATTGTAAAAACGGAACAAATAAATGACGAATGGAAAAGTTGTTTTTATGATGAAGAAGATGCTATGAAAGCTTATGATTTATATAAGTCCTATTTGAATCGAGGACTTTATAAAGGTGGAACGACCGGTAATTGGGTGAAAGATGATTATAAAATTTTGATGTCGGTTTATCGGAAGATAAAAGATAAGGAGGATGTAAATGAAGAGATTTTGTTTTAAAAATTTAATACCATTCCAATTCCATTTCCTGTATAATTCAAATCTAACTCTTTTTGATTTGCTCCAATTTTAGGAGCAGTCTCGGTATAAATATGAAAACTTTTTTTAGTTCGCTTATAATTTTTTCTAGAAATAGGCATCGAAATGATCGTTGCTAGGGCGGGTGGTAAACTTGCCAAAAACATTACTAGTCCAACTCTTTGATGGGGACAAAACTCATAGCAACGATCCCCTTCGCTTTGATTTGGAGGGCCATCAAGATTAAGCAAAATCAATCCTCCTCCTGCTAAAGCTAAAGTCGTAATTCCTGAGGCAATAAAAACGTTTTTTGCTCTTTTGTGTTTTTTATAAAACTTGAAAGTTGTATCATCTAAACTAAATAACTTCCCTAATTCACTTTTTTTGTAGACTTTGTTTTGATAATAAAATTTACCTTGAGATTCTACCAATACATTTTTATCGATTTGGGAAACTCCATTTTGTTGAAAAAGTAGGATAATGAAGGAGAGTAGTAAGATTAATTTTTTCATGTTTGATTTAGTGGATATTATGGGAAACTATTTACCGTCCTCTTTCATAAAATTGCACAATCCTTTCATCCGTCATCACATCATTCGGGGTAATTTTATTTTTCAAAACTATACCCTCTAGCGTTCGACATCGACTAAGTGCCACATAAGTTTGCCCACTTTCAAAAGCTCCTTTCCCCATATCGATAATTATTTTATCAAATGTTTTCCCTTGACTTTTGTGAATGGTAACCGCCCAAGCTAGGCGAAGTGGATATTGCTTAAAACTCCCTGTGACCTCAGTTTCAATTTCATCTTTTTCGTTAATTTTATATTTCATGATTTCCCATTCGAGTTGCTCCACTTTGATGATTCGTTGAGTGCCGTCTGGATTTTCTAAAGTCACTTTTATTTCATCAGGCTCGAGAGCCACGATTTTTCCAATCGTTCCATTGACAAATTTTTGATCAGGATCATTTTTGATAAACATAACCTGAGCGTTCATTTTTAATTGCAAAAGGGGTTCTGTTGGAAATCTTCTTTCATTAAAAGTCCCAGCTATTTTTGCCATATAAGTTCTCTCCTCTGTGTTTAATTTTTTGAGTTCTCGATTGTTGATGGCATCTACAGTTGCATTTCGAGGGGAGAGGGTAATGTAAAAATCTTCGGATTGGAAATCAGGTAAATGCCTTTCATTCAAATCATCCAAATCATCATAGTCCGCTTGATTCAATCTTACAGCATCTAGAAGTCGAATGAAGTGTCTAGAATTTTGTCGATAGGTTTGGTACAATTCTAACATCTCCATTTCAAAGCCATTTTGGAAAACTTTAGCTGAGAAAAAATAAGAGCTATCATAAAATGTTTGGAAAAGTTGCCGTTCCGCATTCGAACTCACCACCGGAGGCAGCTGAAATAAATCACCAAAAAACACCATTTGTACTCCTCCAAAAGGCAATCCCGGTTGAGTTCCATTCAATCTCAAAAATGCATCAATATTATCAATCATATCTGCCCGAACCATCGAGATTTCATCAATAATGACTACCTCTAATTTTTGATAAATTTTATTGTAACGAACTTTTTTGACTTCAGATCTTTGCAGCGGTTTTCCAGGAAATCTAAAAAAAGAATGAATCGTGGTGCCTTGCACATTGAGTGCTGCGATTCCAGTTGGGGCTAAAACCACGCATTTTTTACGAGTTGTATTTCTAAACAATTGAAGGAGTGTACTTTTTCCTGTTCCAGCGCGACCAGTTACAAAAACATTGGTATTGGATTTTTCTAAAAGATCCAGCGCAGCTTTAAAATCGCTATTAAGTTGTATGGGTTGGAGGTCGTTATTCATGTAGGGCGAAATTAGGGAAAATTGGTTATTTAGTTATTAGGTTATTGGTTATTAATTTTTATTTCGGGGCATTACCACACAAAGTCATTTGGGAAAGTAAAATTTAGATTTAGTCTACGTTCTTAATTCATGTTATCTTAAATAACTGATAACCAAATTACTAACTACCGACAATTCATTTAAAATTAACATTTAGAAATACTTGTTTTGTTTCTTTTTATATTAATTTTGTGCAACGAAAAGCGACTCATGTAATTTTTCCTAAATATGAGACTCAAAACATCGAGAACCTAACTTACCTTAAATTTTAATCGATATTTTTTCAACCAAACCTTAAAATTTTTTTTATGAAAAAAATTATACCTCTTATCATTTTTATTTTTACAACACTTGGACTATTCGCACAATGCGATGAATTATTTATTTCAGAATATGTAGAAGGTGGCAATAATAATAAAGCTATCGAATTATACAATCCAACGGATGCTGCTATCCAATTATCTGATTACTCAGTAGGAAGATATTCGAATGGAGGAACTTCTTATGTAGGGATTGATATACCTGCTGCAATGATTGAGCCTTATGGTACATACGTAATTGTTTTGGATAAAAGAGATCCTAATGGTACTGGAAATGAATATCCTGTTTGGGATGGTTATCAAGAATGGGGAGTATGTATAGTAAATGGTGAGCCAATTATTAATATGGCAGGTGATACCGTTTATTGTGTGCAAGTAGATACGATGAATAATAATCAACCATTATATGGAACAGTTTATCGTGATTTTCTTGATCTTCAAGGAAAGGCTGACGTATTTTTATGCCCAGTATATAATGTGAACAATGCCATGTATTTTAATGGAAATGATGCTGTGGTATTAGTTAAAGGTTCAACTGTGAATGGAGATGGATCTAACCTAATTGATGTAGTTGGCGTAATTGGAGATCCAGCGATGGCCTCTAATCAATCATGGGTTGATGCTTCAGGAGGTTTCTTGACGAGAGACAGAACACTTGAAAGAAAATCAAATATTCAAATGGGAACAGGAATAGTTGCTGATGCCTTGCAGGATACTTTTGCTTATGTTCAATATAATGTATGGGGAAAGAATAATTTCTATGGTTTAGGAGATCATGATTGTGAATGTGATCCTGATTTTATGTCGTCCAATGTAAACTTAAATCAAATTCAATTTAACATTTACCCTAATCCAACTTCTGAAGAATTATGGATAGAAGCGGAAGAAAATATTGAAAGAATTGAGATATATAATTTACTAGGAGAAAGAGTAATTACCCGAATTATTGGTACAGACGCATCAAACAAAACGAACATCTTAGTTGGGGAATTAGATCATGGAATGTATGTAATTAGCTTGTTTTTTGATAATGATTTTCAATCTACTCAGAAATTTATCAAGCGTTAAGAATTAATATTAGTATACATATCTAAAGGAGTTTTCACAGAGTAAATTGGAATTTTTTTATAAAAAAAATAGTTCCAATCTCTGAGAAAACTCCTTTTTAGCTAATCGTGACTTCATTTTTTGAATAAATAAACATCTTCATAAACATGAAAAAAAATTACCTTTTTACCCTTCTTTTTCTATTATTTTCATTTTCTCTTTTTTCTCAAAATTCACTTACTGGAGTTTTGACCGATGCTGATACGGGGGAGGAATTAATAGGAGTAAATATTATTTATTCAGACGGAGGAACTACTTCTGAATTTGATGGAAGCTATGTTTTAGATTTACCAAGAGGAAATCATGAAGTTACTTTTTCATATGTAGGTTATCAATCTGTGACTAAAAAAGTAAAAATGGAATCTGAGCCAGTTCGATTGGATTTGGAAATGAGTTCAGGTGAAATATTGACTGAGGTAAGTGTAACTGCTGATATTGCCATAGAGAGAAAAACACCGGTGGCTTTCTCCAATATTCCTACGATTAAGTTGGAAGAGGAATTAGCAGCACAAGATATTCCTATGATTTTAAATTCTACCCCCGGAGCTTACGCAACTGCTTCAGGAGGAGGAGATGGTGATGCAAGAATTACGATTCGAGGATTTAGTCAGCGAAATGTTGCCGTTATGCTTGATGGGATTCCTGTAAACGATATGGAGAACGGCCAAGTTTATTGGTCCAATTGGTTTGGATTAGATTTGGTTACCAAAACGATGCAAGTTCAAAGAGGATTAGGTGCCTCTAAATTGTCTATTCCGTCTGTAGGAGGTACAATTAATATTTTGACCAAAGGAATAAATTCCAAACGAGGAGGAAGTGTCAGGCAGGAAATAGGTAATAATGGATATACTAGAAGTACGATTGGATTAACTACTGGTCGATTAAAAAATGGATGGGGAATTTCTTTAGCAGGTTCTTACAAAGAAGGTGATGGATGGGTAGATGGTACTTTTACCCAAGGTTTCTTTTATTACTTAAGAGTGGATAAGCAATTTGGAAAACATCTATTCAGTTTTTCAGGATTTGGTGCTCCGCAGGAACACGGGCAAAGACCATTTACCCAAAATATTGCGAAATATGATGCTGAAACGGCCTTAGAACTAGGAATACCTCAGGATAAAATTACTTCATTGGCAAATCTTGGAGATAATGGTTTAAGATATAATGAATACGCTGGAATTTTAAATGGTCGAAAAACTAACTCTAGTATCAATTACTATCATAAACCTCAATTTAGTGGAAGACATTCGGTGCAAGTAAATGAAAAATTATTTCTTTCTAATGTTGCTTATTTGTCTATTGGAAATGGAGGTGGAGCGAGAGTGAATAAAAGAATATATGATGAAAATGGACAAATGGATTTGACACAAATGTATACTGATAATACCACTTCTACTATTTTCAAAGAAGATGGGTTTGCTGAATTTTTTCTAAGATCAAGTGTTAATAATCATTTTTGGTTTGGAGCTCTATCAACTTTTAAATATAACTTGAGCGATGATTTTACCCTTTCGGGTGGTTTGGATGCTCGTCAATATCGAGGAGAACATTATCGAACAGCTTATGATATGTTAGGAGCGGAGTTCATTTATGGAGATAGAAATGAGCGAATTTTGAATAGTACAACTAAACTGAGAACAGGCGATAAATATAGTTATCATTATGATAGTTTTGTTAGATGGGGAGGTATTTTTGGTTTATTGGAATATTCTAAAAATAAATTAAGTGCCTTCATTAATCTTTCTGCTGCTACCACAGGGTACAAACAAGTCGATTACTTGTGGAATAAAGAGATCACCATCAATGGAGAAAAACAACTAGTTGGGCATTACGATGTACAAGGGTTATCTACCATTCCTGAACGAGTGGCAATAGATGGCGATATCATGTATACGGTTGATTCTCCTTCAAAAGAATCATTGGCTTATGCAGAGGCAAACGGTTTGACGGTAGATTCAACTTCTGCTCAAAATCAAACCATTGATTACATATGGAAACCAACCTTTACGATCAAAACGGGAGCCTCTTATAATTTAGATGATAACCATAGTTTTTTTGGGAATCTTGGATATTTTTCAAGAGCACCAAGATATACTAATGTGATAGGTAGAGTCTATACAAATAGAAATGAGATAGAAGATGACGATGGCAACGTGATCGGAGTAAATGAGCAAGAAGGTAGAATAGTAGAGGTTGCTAACACAGAAAATGAAAAAGTTTATGCGGTAGAGTTGGGATATGGATTTAAGAGTAGCATTTTTTCAGCAAACTTGAATGCATATTATACGGTTTGGGATAATAAACCCTTAGATAGATTACCTGTAGTAAACGAAATTGAGGGCGAAGAAGATTCTCCAAGGATTCCAGTAAATATTTCTGGAGTTGCAGCTTTGCACCAAGGGGTTGAATTGGATTTTGCTTTTAGGCTAAATAAAAAATTGACCATTGAAGGTTTAGCTTCTATCGGAGATTGGATTTGGAATTCAGATGCTGTTGCACTTCTCCCAAATGGAGGAACTTATCAGTTTGATGCAACTGGAGTTCATGTTGGAGATGCTGCACAAACTCAATTTGGAGGAATGTTTAGAGTAGAACCAATTAAAGGTTTATACTTTAAATTGAGAGGAACTTATTTCGGAAATAATTACGCAAGTTTTGATCCTGAAACCCTTCAAGATGATAATGCAAGAAGAGAATCTTGGAAAATGCCTAATTACTATTTATTTGATTATCATATGGGCTACAGCAGGAAGATCAGAGGTATGAATGTAAGTTTACGATTTAATGTTTTGAATATCTTAGATGCAAAATACATAAGTGATGCTCGAAACAACGATACCTTTGTAGAATCCTTTGATGGAGGATTTAATGCAAGATCTGCCTCTGCTCACTTTGGACAAGGTCGACGATGGAATACTAGTTTAACAGTTTCTTTTTAAAAAAATAAATTCTAATTGAGAAATGACTTTTGAGTCATTTCCCATTCTAATAAAAAATAAAATAAAATATGAGAAAAATATTTGCAATTACATTGTTATTATTTTTTCAAATTACTTCTCAATTCGGCCAAGCTGACATTGCAGAAGCTAGAACCTACGCTGAAGGATTTGGAGTGACTGTAACCGGAATAGTAACTAATGATGCTGAGTTAGGTCCTATTCGATATATCCAAGATGCAAGTGCTGGAATACCTTTTTATGATCCAGCCATTGCTGATCTTTTAAATCCTGGAGATGAAGTAACGGTAACAGGTGAGATTGGTTTTTTTAATGGATTAATTCAAGTGGTAAGTGTGGTGAGTCATACGATTAATTCTACAGGAAATCCTTTGCCAACTCCTCAAGTTGTTACTCCTAATCAATTAGATGGAACAACAGAAGCTGAACTGGTGACCATCAATAATGTAGTATTTACTGATGGTGGTAGTGGTTCGCAGTTTACAGGAAACACTACTTTTGGTTTTACCTCAAATGGAGAAGCTGCGGTAATTTATGTGCGAACAGGAAGTCCATTAGTTGGTTTTACTATTCCTGAAACTCCTATAAATTTGACTGGAATCGTTTCTCAGTTCAATGGAACTTATCAAGTTTTAGCACGAACGGAAGCTGATTTTGATGGAAAATTTATTGATAATATCAAGCAAACAAATATCACAACTTCCGGTTTTGATATTTCTTGGGAGTCTAATTTCGCTGGAAGTTCTAATTTGAAATATGGAACCGATCCTGCTAATTTAACTCAAGAAATTAATAATCCTGGATCTACTACTTCACATGCTATTTCTTTGACTGGTTTGGATGCAACCACTTTTTATTATGTTCAAGTCAATACCGAAAATGGAATAGATGCGGCACAAAGTGCTATTCGAGTTTTTTCTACAGAGTCTAATTCTACCGGTGAAATGAAAATCTATTTCAATCGCGCCGTTGATAATTCATTCTCAACAGGAGTGGATGCAATTTATAAACCAGGCAGTCAAATTGTATCTGAGATAAGAGATTATATTAATAATGCTCAAAGTACGATTGATGTAGCGGTCTATAATATCAACGATTTATCAATAGTTGTTGCTTTAAACGATGCGGTTGCTCGAGGGGTAATTGTACGATATATAGCGAATAGTGGAACCACAAATAGTGCCTTGGATGAAAGTATCGTACCGGTTAACTTTCCAGATATTAGATTGAATGGCTCTGCTTTGATGCATAATAAATTTATGATTGTGGATAGAGATTCAGAGGATAACTCTTGGGTAATGTCAGGTTCTATGAATTGGACAAATAATAATATCAATGATGATTTTAACAATATCCTATTTATCCAAGATCAGGCATTGGCTAAATCTTACACCCTAGAATTTAATGAAATGTGGGGAGGAGACGGACCAACTCCAAATATTTTTTCTATCCTGATCGGTGATCAGAAAAAAGATAATACACCACACAATTTTATTATTGGCGGAGACCTTGTCGAAAGTTATTTTTCGCCTTCGGATAATACCACCAATGCAATTGCTGGTAGCCTTTTGTCTGCTGAAAACGATATTCAGTTCGCTGTATTATCATTTACAATGAATGACATGCGTGATGCTTTAATTGATCGAAATAACAATGGTGTTTTTGTTCGTGGATTGATCGAAAGTATTAATGATTTAGGAGGAGACTACGATGCTTTGGTTGCTGCGGGAGTAAATGTAAAAGCACACCCAGAGACCTATGATATTCATCATAAATATGCAATCGTTGATGCCAATGATACTTCTTCTGATCCTCAAGTAGTGACAGGTTCGCACAACTGGTCAGCAGGTGCAGAAAGTTCAAATGACGAAAATACGTTGATTATTCATAGTCCAATTGTGGCCAACATTTTCCTACAAGAATTTGAGGCACGATGGGATGGATTGTTGGAAAGTGTAAAAGGAGTGAAATCGATTCCAGGTTTTGAGGTTCAAATTTTACCAAACCCAGTTCAAGATATTGCGACCATTCAAATGGATATGGAAAAAACTAACGATGTGGTAATGACACTTTGGACTATGGATGGACAGCAATTACAATCTCGAATTTTGAGAAAAGTAAATGGAAAAGAATTTGAAGAAATCAATGTTGCTTATTACCCAAGTGGAAATTATATTTTGAGTTTCCAAATCGGAAATGCCATCACGGCAAAGCAGTTGATTATTCAAAAATAACCTTCGCCTAAAAATAGAAAAGGTCGTACCGAAGTATTCAGTACGACCTTTTTTATTTCCCTTCAAAAATAAATGGGATTTCAGTCTCCCTCATTTCCCCTTCACTATTTTTGTAATGAGATTTGATCTTTAAAATGTTTTCCATAGGCTGGCAATTTTCCGTTGAAATATATGTGAGAAATCCAGCTTGTCCATTGATTGAAATATGATGCCAGTAGTATTTTAAATTCTGTTGCAATGAATCATTCAAAGAAATTTCAAAATATTTTTTAGCACAGTCAACTTTGAATTTTGTTGATGCTGATTTTCTTTCAGTTACCGTCATCTCATTATCTTTGACAAATTCTCCACATAGCTCATCAGCAAATTTTTGTTCTCGCTTAAACCATGGAATAAATAATTTAACCACTTTCCCTTCAATTATATCAGCTTGAATAAATGGAGTTAGTAAGGTTGGGTTTTCTGGGAAAAGGTTTTCATATTTCGAGGATTTTAGGTGATATGAGTTTGTTCGATTATTAAAGAAATTTTCCTGCTGAAAATAGTAAATATTACTTTGAGTCAAAAGGGGGAAAACCAATAATGTTGCGAAAACAACAGAGAAGATGCCAGCAAAAGCATTTAAAGAAAAGAATGACTTGCTTTTGGAATTAGTCATAAATATCATGGAAATATAACTAATCGGCTTCAATGCAAATAAATAAACAATTCTACCTATAATTTGAGCAAACGGATATTGGATTTTTTTAACCCACTCTTTTTCTCTTAGCTTTTTTGAATTTAAAAAACTCCCAAATACTGAAAGAGAAAAGAATATTCCTCCAAGAACTATTACTATGTTCAAAATATTCAGAGAAGGTATTATGAAGTTAATTATTGTCGCAATTATTAAAATCAAGGCAATTGTGATACTTATCATAACCATCACAATTGCGGTAGCAGCACTACCTGCAAATATGCTACTACAAAGATCATCTAAGCTTTTATTGAACTCATTGACATCAGGATAATCCTTCAGAAATTTTTGCATATAATCTTTGGAAAAAAGCTCTTGATCTAGATTAATCCCATTTGGAAAAACGGAAACTAGTCCTAACATTCCTATCCAAAGTGCTCTTAAGATTAGATGGGCAATAAAACTAAATATCAAGATAGCGGCAGCAAAGAAGGGATATATAAATAGGAAAAAGAAAATTTCCATATACTCCTCTGAGAAATTGATCAGACAATAGTCCACTAATCCATTGAGAAACTCAGGTAATTGTAAGGAACCAAAAATAGCCAATCCTGAGATAACTAATTCTGCTTGCCAACTCTGTGTCTCAAGCGCCCGTAACCATTTTGGTTTTTTCTTAAGTGACGTAGTAGCTTCGATCTTTTCTTTATCTTCCATGCTTTTAATTTTTGTAAATATAGAGAACTAATTAATAATTTGGAACTTCTTTTTTGTGAAAAAAAAACTACAAAACAGACTCTCTTCTTTTTTTGTCGGATGCCGATATTGATTAGCTTTGTACCAGAATCTTAAACTATATTTATGAAAATTATTCAAGCAGATACCTCTCATATCGATCAAGTTGTAGATTTATTTGATGCTTATCGAGTTTGGTATCGAAAAGAATCCAATAAATCCAGCGCAAAGAATTTTTTATTACAAAGAATGAAAAATGGAGAGTCCATTATTTATGCTTGCGAAGATGAAAAAGGGCAGCTAATAGGCTTTACTCAATTGTACCCAATTTTCTCTTCTACACGTATGAAAAGAATGTGGTTGTTAAATGATCTATTTGTAGATCCTAATTTTAGAGGAAAAGGAATTTCTAAAATGCTCATCAATCAAGCTAAAGATTTATGTAAAAAAACGAATGCTTGTGGAGTTCTCCTGGAGACGGAAAAGACCAATGATATTGGTAATAAATTATATCCTGCAATAGGGTTTGAATTGGAAGAAAACAATTTTTATTATTGGAATAATTCATAAATAACTAAAAATAAAACTAGCCAAATAAATTAAAATATGAGTAAAATTTATGTGTCCTCTGAAATAGGACAATTAAAAAGAGTGATCGTACATCGCCCGGATGAGGGCATCCAACGAATTTCACCTAAGCGGTCGGATGAATTATTATTCGATGATATTGTGTACTTACCGCAAATGCAAGAAGAACATGATGTTTTTACCAAAATTCTTAAAGCATTTTTGGGAGATGAAAATGTTCTAGAAACTCAACAATTAATTTTTGAAGCCCTCGAAAATGATCAAGATGGAAAAAGTGAAATCATCGATATGATTATTGATTTTGAAGAGTTGCCGCTGAGTTTTAAGGATAAATTGTCTGAGATGCCAAATGATCATTTGGCTGAGGTCTTGATCACAGGTTTTGATCATAAAAATGACCATATTCATATTCATCCAATTCCTAATTTTATTTTCACCAGAGATATTGCTATCACGGTTAATGATCATGTCATTATTACAAAAGCAGCTAAAACGGCTCGTGCGCGTGAGAATCTTTTAACAAGATTTATTTTTTGGTGTCATCCCATTTTTGAGGAGTTAAAAAAAGATAATCGAATCATTAATTTGAATAATAGGGAAATATTTCCTCCTTCCAAAAGAGGAGAATCTGTTTCGATTGAAGGAGGTGATGTGATGATAATAAATGAGGATTATCTCATGGTAGGATGTAGTGAGAGAACAACTCAACATGCCGTTCATTCTCTTCGAGATATTTTGTTCGAAAGAGGAGTAGTAAAAAATGTGGTTCAAGTGAACATCCCAAATGATCGTACTTGTATGCACATCGATACTATTTTTACTCAAATAGATAATGGTCATGTAGCTGCATTTAAGCCGATTGTAGTGGATGGAATGAGTTCAAATGTAGAGGTGCATAAAATCAATGGTATAAGTAAGTTTTACAGTTCGGTTAAAGAGTTTTTTCTCAATGAAATTAACCCAAACATGAAGTTTATTTTAAGTGGAAAAGGGGAGTCTCCTTATCAAGAAAGAGAGCAATGGACGGATGGATGTAATTTGGTTTCGATAAAACCAGGTGTAGCCCTAACTTATGATCGAAATATTAAAACTAATGAAGCATTTGAGGAAGAAGGATTCAAAATCATCCATGCAAATGTATTGTTAGAAAAATTTAAATCTGGAGAATTAAAACCTTCAGAAATTGAGAATACAATTATTACCTTGCCCTCCAATGAATTATCGAGAGCAAGAGGTGGGTCGCATTGTATGACTTGCCCGATTGAAAGAAGCTAATAATATGAGTGATGAACTATGAGTGATAAGTGATGAGTTTCTCTCGTCAAACTCATCACTCATAGTTCATCACTCATCACTAAAAAATACCAATGTTTACAACTGAGACAAAAATTAGAGTGCGTTACGGAGAAACCGACCAAATGGGATATTTATATTATGGAAATTATGCTCAATATTATGAAGTTGGTCGAGCAGAAATGATTCGTTCTGTGGGATTGACCTATGCCTCTATGGAAAAGGAATATAGAACATTAATGCCGGTAATGAGTTTAAATATGAGATTCGTTCGGCCTGCGTTGTATGATGAATTAATGACGGTGAAAACAACTTTGCGGGAGTTGCCAGGGAGTACCATAACTTTTCATCATGAGATTTTTAACGAGAAGAAAAAGTTAGTTAATGGAGGTTCAGTTAAATTATGTTTCGTTGATGCAGAGAGTAATCAATCGATCAAAGCTCCTGAATTTTTATTAGGAAAATTAAGACCATTTTTTGAAGTAACCTCCAAATCAGAAACACTTTGAAAATTCCTTCAGCACAGAAAATCCAAGATTTTATTTTTAATCTACCATTAATATCCTTCTTGATAAAATGGTCAAAACAGAATTCTCTGCCTGGATTTTTTCACGTTCCTCTTTTTGATGTAATTAGTTTTATTATCGTTGAGCTTAAGCAGTTTAATATAAACATGCGAGCTAATTCTATGGCATTTAGTTTTTTCCTTTCTCTATTCCCATCCATTCTAGTTATTTTCACTTTGATACCTTTTATTCTTCCCTATTTTTCTGGATTTATCATTCCTTACATCCCTAATGAGTTATTAGTTTTTAATCCAGACGGAACGACTATTAATTTTAATCTGACCATAATAGCTCAAATCAATGAACTAATTAATGAGGTGAAAATTCTACCCGATAATGCACGAAAGCAGTTAGTGAACTTTATCAACGAAGTTACTACTCAATCAAGATTTGATGTTCTTTCTCTTGGTTTCTTTTTGGCTATGTTTTTTGCCTCCAACGGGATGATAACTATGATGCAAGGATTTGAAAAATCACATACCGCAACCTTTGTTAGACGATCGATCTTCAAAAAAAGAGTTATCGGATTTTGGATAACCATCTTAATTGGATCGTTAGTAGTAGGTTCGTTATTGCTAATTATTTTAGGAAATACTTTATTAAGCTATTTGTTTGAGTATTTAGATACAGATACTTTTACGGAGTTTAGTATTCAATTACTGCGCTGGATCATTTCATTTTTCCTTTTCTATTTCGCTATTGCGTTGATCTATCACTTTGGAATTGCCACCAAAAGAAAGGTAAAATATTTCTCTCCAGGAGCGACTTTAGCCACCTTCTTATCGATTGCCACTTCCCTTATTTTTGCTTGGTACGTGAACTCTTTTGGTGCGTACAATAAATTGTACGGAACGATCGGAACCTTTATTGTGATCATGCTTTGGATTCAAATAAACTGCTTTATTATATTGATTGGATTTGAGTTAAATGCTGCCATAGCTGTAAACCGAGATCTTAAAAAATTCATTGTAAAGAAAAATAAAAAGATAGAAAAAGAGAATTTGTAATTTTGTAATTGTATTGTTACAAGTATCGCCTTGAACGTTAAAAAACTATGATAGTATAATAAAGTTTAATTTATTTTTAAAAATATTTGAAAATGTAAAATCCTTTTGTATTTTTACCTAAGTTAGGAACTCGTACACACTTCTTTACTCAAAGTTTCCAAAATTCTACATATAAAATAATTGATACTTCACCCTGAACTATGGTGAAATAATATAAAAGAATCCATTTGAAATGGTATACTTTATATATTTTTCATTGTCGATTTAGAAATTTCTATTTAACCGTTTTTAATTTTATGAGAAAATCAATTTTGACACCTTTTTAAGTGTCACAAATTGAAACACATTTAGTTTGTTAATATTATTGTTATTTATAACTTAATTAATCAGCAACCTTTATAAGAATGTTCTAAACTTATTTAAAAGCAGATCGTATACCCCCCAATTAACTAATAAAAAAGGACAACCAAATTATAAGAAAAAATAATAATTAGTTTAATCCCATTTACTTGTCAGAACAAATTGAATTTTTCCATGAAACACTATCCACATCAGCCTAACAATAGGTTAAAAACACTTATTGACAGATTTGAAAATTTGTCACAAAATCAAGCAGACTGCTCGTTCTCCAAAGCAGAGCTTCGGTTACTTACTGATTATTTTGAATTTGAGAAATTCCCTGACCAAGCCTTAGAGGTTATTAATTATGGGATTTCAAAATTCAAAAACTCACCAGAATTATTAGTCAGAAAAACTAGGTTACTCATTTACAATTTTAGCAAAAATGAAGCTATTTCTTTTGTAAATAAATCATTAAACTCTTGTTTGAAACCCTTTCAAGTTGATCTTTTGAGATTAGAAATATTAATTGCTCAGGGGCAAATTGAAATGGCTTTATCTGTAATTTCTGCTTTGAAATTCAAATATCGGAAAACAGGAATTATTTTGAGCGAGGTGTATTATTTGGAAGCTTTGGCCTACGAAAGAGTAGATTATTTTGACAAATCATTCGAAGCATTAAGTGAAGTATTGTGGGTGAATCCAAATCATCAAGATGCATTAGGGAAAATTTGGATGGCAACTGAACGATCAAAAAAATCTAAAGAAGGGATTTTATTAAATAAATTTTTATTAAAAAAAGAGCATTATTCGGCTATCTCATGGTTCAATATTGCTCATGCTTATTATTCTGAAGATGAGTACGAAAAGGCAATCGAAGCCTTTGAATTTTGCATTATTATCAATGAAGATTTTGAATCAGCTTACTTGGATTTAGCTGAAGTTTGTATGCTGTTAGGGATGTTCCAAAAGGCGAGTCAAAATCAAAAAATAGCCTTTGAGCGGTTTGAGATTGTTGATTTGGATCGGATCATTCAATTTGCTGAAAGTCTAATTATGAGTGGTGATTTTAGAGCGGCTCGTCAACCATTAGAATTTGGACTTTTGATGGATTCGGCTGATCCAGATTTGTTGTTTTTACTGGCAGAAACTTATCGGTTAGAAGGAAAATATGCTAAAGCTATCCAGTATTATGAATCAGCTTTGGAAGTGGGTGATGATCGAGATGATATTCATAAAAGCCTAGGAAAAATTTATTTTATGATGGCCGAGTTTGACAAAGCTGAAAGCCACTATGAAATTGCTATTTCTAATGATCCTTTTCATTCAGGTTATCGATCAGAATTGGCTAGTTTTTATCTGAATATTGGTGAGGTTGAAAAATGTGAAAAACTTTTGGCAGAATCAATTGAAGACTTACCAGATGTTCAATTATTGTATCATCATGCCGGCATCCTTATCAGTATGGGAAAGGTAAAGGAGGGATTAGATGCATTGGGTGAAGCGCTGCAAGATGATTTCTCTTTAAGAAATGAAATATATGAATTTGCTCCAGAGTTGGTGGGAGACTCCAAAGTGGAAGCAATAATAAATTTTTATCGAGGAGAACAATAGTTCTCTTTTTAAAGAACTTCCAGGTTAAGCCTTCAAATATTGATTTATTTGAAGGCTTTTTTTTTATAAAAAATCGGATTTAAATTCTTTTCTTTGAAAAAAAAGAAAACTATGTTATTTAGAAAAAGACCAGAACCAACCGAGTATAATCCCTATTATGCAACTTATATCAGCAAAGTTAAAGGGGATAATTTTATCCAAAATTTAAAAGAACAGAAATTCGAAACGCTAGCCATACTTGCTAAACTTTCATCAGCCGAATGGAACCACAAATACGCTCCTGAAAAATGGACAGTCAAGGAAGTGATGATGCATATTATGGATACCGAAAGGATTTTTGCTTATCGTGCTCTGCGAGTTGCTAGAAATGATCAAACTCCAATGCCTGGCTTTGATCAAAATGATTATGTGCCATTTTACCATGCTACAAAAAGGTCAGGAAGTTCAATTATGGAAGAATATGAATCTCTTAGAAATTCCACTATAACTTTATTTGAAAATTTGAGCGAAGAAGATTTCGCAAGGCTAGGAGAGGCGAGTGGTAGTCCTGTTTCTCCTTTGTCATTAGGATATATGATTGCAGGACATGAGATTCATCATGTTCAACTTTTGCACGAACGGTATTTTCCAAAAAATCTAAATAGCTAAAAATGAGTATCATCGCTAAAATCGCCATCTCAATTATTGCGCTTGAACATATCTATATTTTGTGGTTGGAAATGTTTGCTTGGACCACCAAAGCTAGAAAAGTATTTCCATTACCGAAAGACTTATTTGAACCGACTAAAACCATGGCTGCTAATCAAGGTTTGTATAATGGTTTTTTAGCGGCTGGATTGATTTGGTCATTGCTTATTTCGAATCAGGAATGGTCAAAAAATATTGCTTTATTTTTCCTTGGCTGTGTTTTAGTGGCGGGAATTTATGGAGGAGCGAGCGTTACGAAGCGAATATTTATAGTCCAAGGGTTTCCTGCATTATTGGCAATTTTGGCAGTATTATTCTTGAGTTAAGTGCTAAAGAAAAAAGTCCTTCCTATTTACTAAAAATGGGAAGGACTTTTTTCTTTATAAATCATAAATTAATCGTTAGTCAAAACTTTTCTATATCGACCAGCATCGTAATAAAAAGTAGTTCCAGTTTTCTCATAAATATTATAGTTGATTCCATTGTATTCTAAACCAACTTCTTTGTTGCCTCCATAAACGAACCCAGGCTCCTCCACATCCAATCCAGCACCAAGGAATCCACTTTCCCCTTCTTTTTGCAATTCATATTTTTTGTAACCAGAGGAGGTTTTATGAAATGCGTATAATTTGATATTTCCTTTTTCATCCATCAAAAAAGTAGCAAAATCATCTTCTCCATCACCATTAAAATCTCCCTCAACTAAAATATCGTCTTTGTAAAGTGGTCGAATTGATCTAGGCATACTTTCTAGATATTCCTTAGAGAGCCATTTTTCTTTTGGAACGATTTCATATCCAGGCATTTTATTTTTCAGAAAATCAGAGATTTTATCAGATAAGACTAAAGTGTCATCAATTTCAACTTCTTTCTGATCATTGTCAGTATTTTCTAATCCTGTAGGAGTATTGTTATCAGGTTGGGTAGTTTTTTTAGTATCTTTTTTACAGCTGGTAAAAAAGCATAAAACTGCAAATACGAAAATTAAGTTCTTCATGGTTGGTTAGTGTTAAAAAGTGTTTCGTTAAAAAGAGTGTTTAAATAAAAAGGTAACTTATTGATAATCAATAAGTTGAAAGTTAAATTATGATTTTTATGTTAAAAACGCTACTTAATCATTAAGTATTTT
>CAYGRM010000037.1:0-27572 GCA_964352225.1 uncultured Saprospiraceae bacterium
CAAAGAAGTTGATCAAAAATTGAGTACTCCGAAGATTCAAGTTTATCCATCCTCTGATGAAGAAATAGAATTATTAAAAGCTTTATTTTCAAAAATGAAAATTCGTTTTGACCTAAAGTAATTTATATTTATTTCCCTAAAAAATCCCCTCTCCACAAAAGTCGAACGGGGATTTTTTTATATATTTTTCGATTTAGAAAATCGTTTTACTTCACTTCCTCTTTCGCCATTTCGATTCCCAACTCATCCAACTGAGTCGCATCAATCGGACTCGGCGCATCAATCATCATATCGCGACCTTGGTTATTTTTTGGAAATGCGATGAAATCTCGAATAGAATTTACGCCATTCAAGACTGCACATAATCGATCAAAACCAAAAGCGATTCCACCATGCGGAGGTGCTCCATATTCAAATGCTCCTAGCAAAAATCCAAACTGAGCTTCCGCCTCTTCTTTCGTAAATCCTAGCAAATCAAAATTTCTTGATTGCAAATCTCGATCGTGAATTCTGATCGAACCTCCACCTATCTCAACTCCATTGATGACCAAATCGTAAGCATCTGCTCGAAGTGATTTCATCGTTTCATGGTCGCCATTTAGCATGCGTTCCATGTCTGCTTTTTTCGGTGAAGTAAAT
The DNA here is from genome assembly GCA_964352225.1 of uncultured Saprospiraceae bacterium. Taxonomy (GTDB): domain Bacteria; phylum Bacteroidota; class Bacteroidia; order Chitinophagales; family Saprospiraceae; genus CAJQQY01. The sequence goes on from CAYGRM010000037.1 coordinate 640, forward strand.
GGATGATGCATCGCGTGGAACCTTTCAGAATCTTCATCCCATTCCAACAATGGAAAATCAACTACCCAAAGTGGACTGAATTTTTTAGGATCACGCAAGCCCATTCGGTTACCCATTTCTAAACGAAGTTCATTTAATTGTTTCCGTGTTTTTTCATCTTCGCCCGAAAGAATCAACATCATATCTCCTTCTTTTGCGTCAAATTTTTCTGCCCAAGTTTGTAAAACTTCGTCAGAGAAAAATTTCCCAACAGGGGATTTAAATGTTCCTCCAGCTTCCACTTTTACATAAACTAAACCTTTTGCACCAATCTGTGGACGTTGCATCCACTCCGTTAATTTCTTAATATCTTTATTTGAAAAATTCTCCGCTTGACCTTCTGCACAAATTCCAACGACCATTTCCGCATTATCAAAAACGGGAAATCCTTTTCCTTTTGCCACATCATTTAACTCGACGAACTCCATTCCGAAACGAGTATCTGGTTTGTCAGAACCATACAATCGCATCGCATCATCATAAGTCATTCGCGGGAAATCTGCCAACTCTACATCCAATGTATTTTTAAATAAATGCTTAGTCAAACCTTCGAATGTATTCAATATATCTTCCTGTGTCACATACGACATTTCGCAGTCGATTTGAGTAAACTCAGGTTGACGATCTGCTCGCAAATCTTCATCACGAAAACATTTTACAATTTGGAAATAACGATCCATTCCAGCGATCATCAACAATTGCTTAAATGTCTGAGGCGATTGTGGTAAGGCATAAAATTGCCCTTTGTTCATTCGACTTGGCACTACAAAATCTCGCGCACCCTCTGGCGTACTTTTAATCAAAAATGGCGTTTCAACTTCTACGAAATTTTGGCTATTCAAATATATTCGAGTTTCCAACGACAACTTACTTCGGAAAATAATATTATTCTGAACTGGCTTTCTTCGCAGATCCAAATATCGATATTTCATTCTCAAATCTTCTCCACCGTCCGTTTCGCTATCAATGGTAAATGGAGGCGTTTTTGACTCATTCAAAATTTCTAATTCCGTTACTTCAATTTCGATATCACCTGTTGGAATCTTTGAATTTTTAGAATGTCGTTCTATCACCGTACCCGTAGCTCTCACCACATATTCTCGCCCTAAGGTTCTTGCCTTGTCAAATAAATCTTGAGAAGTTTTCTCTTTGCTAAAAATTAATTGAGTAATACCATATCTGTCACGGAGGTTAGTGTACATCATATGTCCTAAATCATTTGATCCTTGCACCCATCCACTAAGTACCACATTACTTCCTACATTTTCTATACGTAATTGTCCGCAATTATGAGTTCGATACATTTTCCTTTTTTTAAAGATTATAAAAAGTTGAAATATTAAAACGTGGCTGCAAAATTAATGTTTCTATTCAATAAATGTTTGAGTAAAACCATTTTTTACAAAAAAAAAGGAATAGCGATTTTATATCACTACTCCTTTCCTTTTTGTCCTATTTTCTTATAACTCTAATTCACGACGATCCTTTTCACCAACTCCGATTTTCCATCCATAATTTTTATAAAATATATTCCCTTCGGAAAAGTCGACACATTAATTTCTTCCATCTTATTTTTTACATTTTTAGAAAAAACCATTTGTCCTAAGGAATTGAAAAGATATATTGAACTTCCATTATTTTGTTTTTTCCCGAAATCAATCCTTAAAAAATCATTAGTTGGATTTGGAAAAATAGAAACTTCTTGCCATTCATTCGGGTTTTCCAAACTTGTAATTGTAATGTTAACTGTTGTTTCATAAATATCTTGTCCACAATTATTGGTAACAAGCAAAGTAATTGTATATGATCCAGAAGTATCATAAGTATAAGCAAAGTCTCCTTGAACTTGAGAAGATGCTCCATCGCCAAAATCCCACGAGTATAAATCTCCACCTATCGAATTATCAATTAATTGAATAACGCCATTATCGATGGTATAGCTAAAATCAGCTATCGGCAAATCATTGATAACCATATATTCACTTTTCATTTCTGTCGCAGTTCCGAAGACATCGGTGATTGTCAAACTCACATCATAGGTACCGGTAGAATTGTAAGTGACCGATGGATTTTGAAGATTAGAAGTTGAAGGATTTCCTCCTACGAAGGTCCAATTATAATCTGTGATCGTTCCAGTCGAAGCATCATCAAATTGAATGGTATCGCCAACACAACCTACTTGATTATTAGTTGAAAAACTTGCCACCAATGGAATTGCTGGAGAGAAGAAGACAGAATCAACTCTTCCTAAACTTAAATTAAAATAACTTCCACTTGCGGTATTTTCTAATTTTACAGTTCTGACCATGTACCAATTTTCGCCAGTTATTGGCATTGTATCGGTGAAAAAAGTATCGGTCAAGACAGCTGAATTCAATCGTTCAAATTTTCCATACAAAGAATCTGCTCGATAAATATTGTAGCCATAAATATCTTCATCCATAGGTTCGTCCCAAGTCAAATCAATTGAATCAGGTCCGGGTAAAAAAGTAATCTTCGTAGAAGGTTCAACCATATGCATACGCAAAGTTGGATCTCCCATCAATGCGACATGAACAAGTTGCGCACCGTTTCCAAGATACAAACCATCATTGCCATTTTGAGTTTTCAACGTACTGTAACCGATGGGGTAACCCATCGCCATGTGGTGAAAGGTCCACGGTGGATTACCTGCCCAAACATTCGTCAAGGTCTGACCTGAAGCCAAAGGTGCTCTCAGAAAATCATCTGGGTATGCCCAGTTTCCAAACTGACTTCCAAACAACATCGTAAAAACATTTTGCAAATCACTCGTCACAAAATCGCTAGTATTTCCTATTCCCATCGAACTCACAATACTTCCACCACCGCAACCATAAGACCATAAGTAACTTTCATTTTCCATAGTAGAAAAATAGTCCAAATTGAAAATACTATCGGCTCCAAACATGGTAGAAAAATTTCTAAAACCACTTGCTGCAGGTGCTGCAAATGATTGATTAAAATTATTATCTATCAATGCTCGACGCACCGGTTGAAATTCTCGCATTTTAAAGGAATGATTTTTTTGTAAATATTGCTGAATCAACGCTTGATTAGAACTACCAAAAGAAGGCATGTCAAAAAAATCTACTCGCCCAACTGCCAGCTCAACTTCACCTGTCGGAATGATACTTTGATCAAATCGTCCATCACCAACTACATTGTGATAAATAGCAAAATTCGCAGTCGTATTATTGACTGTTTGATCGGTCCACACTCCATCCATTTCTCCATAAAAACAATCTGCAGGATAAGCTCCTCGCAATTCAAAATGAGTATCTGGAAAAATATCCCCTGAATAGGCAATTGGAACATGACCTAAAATAAAAACTGATTCCAATTCACTTTCGGTTGCATACAAATTTTGAATCATCGCTCGCACATCATTAGGATTATCTGTTGCATCAACCTGTCGCTGAATCACTCGCCAACCATCTTTGATGTAATCCATTTTTAGTTCTTCAATTTCTGCTGCTAATGGAATTGTCAAACTATTTTCAACTAACAATAAAATTATTCCTCGATCTTCAATCGCCGGCAATTCAATTCCCGCATAAATAAATCCATACTCCGGTCGTGGTTTTACGAATGAACCAACTGCCCCAGAATTTAAATAAACTTCACCAGTTAAATTATTTTTCAAAATCCAAGAAGTACTATTTTCAAACATGTCCGTTTTCAAAGTAATAATCACATCCGAGCAACCTGAACCATCATCGCAGGTAGTAAAAACTGCTGAATCATTCATTCCAAAATCATCCCCAGCTGCTTCTACTTCATCACAATTTTTCACTTCGTAATATCCTAATCCAAAACTACAGCACAATCCAATTCCATACATATCATTAATCTCAAATTTCACCTCCGTTCCACTTGGAACACAAATCGTATCAATGCGTGGCGCAAAATCTTCTTTGAAAAATGCGTACTCATATCCTACACCAACTTCCACATTTTCATCAATGTACGAAGTGGCGGAGCCAGGCAAATTAGCAACAGGATCTCCCCAAGAGTTTGCCTCTAACGATTTACGATAAACAATATATTTTGACGCACCAGTATCTTCCTTCCAAGTCAAATTAATCTTGGGAGGATCATTTTCCACGGTGACACTCAACTGAACAGAACGTTCTTCTGCACTTGGCATTTGAGAAAAGAGATTTTGGGAAAAGAGGAATAATAGTATTCCTAAAATAAAGGAAACCTTTTTCATAGTAAGTTGGGCGTTTTCTTTTTTACAAAAAAATAAACATCAACTATTAATTTAGTTGATGATGGAAATACAAATTAAACTTATTTTCAATCCGTTTAGAAAAGGTTTTTGGAAAGCTATCAGACCTGACTTTGATTTTCTTATTTAACACTAAAAATCAGATTACAAGATAAGTATTTTACTAGCTTATTAAAAGGGAGAATACTTTTATCTACACTTTTGCCAACCGAAAAACATTTGTTTTTATCCAATAGTTATTTTTTTTTGATCAAAAACCCTAGGTTTATTTTTCTACTTTTGAAAAAATAAACTTTCCACCTATGAAATATTTTTCTCTGTGCTTTTTCATGATTTGCATTTTCTCGAATCATCTTTTTTCTCAAAATATAGATCATTGGGAAACAGTTGTTTTTGCTGATGACATTTGGAAATATCGAGTTGGAAATTCTGAACCTCCAGGTGATTGGTTTGAACCAAGTTTTGATGATTCCAATTGGGATGAAGGGCAAGGTGGAATTGGTTACAGCGATGGAGATGACAATACTATTATACAGAATACGATCTCACTTTACATGCGAAAAGATTTTGATATTGTAGATCTTTCCCATCTCGAAATGGCATTTTTTCATGCAGATTATGATGATGGATTTATTGCTTATTTGAATGGAGAAGAAATTGCGCGAGCAAATATGGATGGAAATTTTCCACCTTTTGATGCGACAACACCTGATGAGCGAGAAGCGCTAATGTACGATGGTGGTTTGCCTGTAGCATTTACTTTATCAAAAGATAAAATCAATCAATGCTTGCAGAATGGAAATAATACGCTCGCCATTCAAGTGCATAATCGAGGAATAAATTCTTCTGATCTTTCTTCCCTTTTCTTTTTTTCAGTTGGAGTCAATCAAGCTGTGATGAATTATTCGCCAACCTTGAATTGGTTCAATGCTTCATTTTTATCTTCCGATTTACCCATTATAAAAATTAACACTTTTGGAGAGCAAATTCCTGACGAACCAAAAATAGTTGCTCATATGGGGATCATTGATAATGGTCCCGGTAATCGAAATTATTTTTTTTCAGATTCCCTAAATGGTTACGATGGACAAATCGCCATCGAAACTCGTGGAGCATCTTCTGCTAATTTTCCCAAAAAGAATTACGGATTTGAAACTCAAGATAGTGTAGGCGAAAATAATAATGTCAATTTACTTGGAATGCCAAAAGAGAATGATTGGATTTTGCACGGACCATTTTCTGACAAAAGTTTGATTCGAAATGTACTTGCTTTTCATCTTGGAAACTTGACTGATCGTTGGGCACCTAGAACTCGATACTGCGAACTATTTATCAATGATGAATATCTTGGTGTTTATATTTTGATGGAAAAAATAAAGCGTGATGATGATCGGTTAGATCTTGCAAGATTAGATTTTGATGATAATGCTGGTGATTCTTTGACGGGTGGATATATTGTTCAAGTGGATCGTTTTGAATTTGGAAATGGTTGGTTTTCTCCATTTAATCCCAATCATTTTTTCGTTTATCATAATCCTAATGCTAGCAATTTAACGTCTATCCAAGAAAACTATATCAGAGGCTACATCACCAATTTTGAGCAAGTTTTGGCAGGTGGAAATTTTGATGATCCAGATATAGGTTACGCGAGTTGGATTGATGTAGGATCATTTATCGATCATATGTTAGTCGTGGAATTGAGTCGAGATGTAGATGCTTATCGGCTGAGTTCATTTTTATATAAAGACAAAGATAGCAAAGGTGGATTATTGAATGCAGGGCCACTTTGGGATTTTAATTTAGGTTTTGGAAATGCAGATTACTGCGAAGGTTGGATGACTGATGGTTGGAATTTTGATGAACCAGCTTGCGGAGAAGATCAACCATTTTGGTGGGATCGTTTACAGGAGGATACCGTATTCAATAATCAAGTTCATTGCCGCTGGGATGAGTTACGGGCAGGACCTTGGCAAACTGATTCGATTATGCAATTCATTGATGATCAAGCTGCTATTTTAGAGGAGGCACAAGTTCGAAATTTTGATCAATGGCAAGTTTTGGGAAATTACCTTTGGCCCAATGCTTTCGTTGGAGATACTTATGAAGAGGAAATTACTTATTTGAAAAACTGGACTACTAATCGTTTAATTTGGATGGATGCAAATATGATTGGGAATTGCAATGTAGTTTCAACCACCGATGTAGAAAATAATATCTCTTTAAAAATTCAGCCAAATCCATTTTTGGTAACTACCAATTTTGTTTTTGAAAAAAATAATTCAACCCACAATGGTACTATTAAAATTTATGATTCCTTAGGAAAAGAAATTCGAGTATTTAGCTTTTATAATCAAAGCAAAATAGAGTGGGATGGAAAAAATGGAGTAGGTAAAAATGTTGCTGCGGGGATTTATTTTTATATTTTTATCAATGAAAAAAATGAATTCAAAAGCGGTAAGGTTATAAAAATGTAACACTTCAGTTTTTTAAAATGTTAGACATTCAATGTTTAACGTTAAAAGTTTATTTTAATGGAACTTCAAGATAATTCAGCGGAAATTTATCAATTTACTTTGGTCCTAGCATTTTCGATTGCTTTGATTTTTTTTATTTATATCTATTGGTTTTCTATTGCATTGCGGAAAACAGCATTGGAAAGAGAAAAGGCGAAACAACAAATTTTGGAGACCGAAATTGATTTGATGAAAAACAAATTAGAAAAAGAGCAACTTGAAAATGAAAGAAGAAAACGAAATGAACAGAACTTAATTTTAGAACAAGAGATCCTTTTAAAAAATAAAGAACTTACTACTTCTACTCTCTTAGCCAATCAACACAATTCCGTTTTAAAAAAAATAAGTACTGAATTAGACGCTTTAAAAACTAATTCAACTTCTTCAAAATCTCCAATCCGAGAGATAAAAAAATTGATTCGTTCCAGTACTAATTTTGAGGATAACTGGGACGATTTCAAATTACATTTCGAAAATGTTCACCCCGATTTTTTTATCAACTTAGGAAATAAGCACTCAAGTCTCTCTCAAACAGACTCTCGACATTGTGCATATATTCGGATGAAATTAAGCACAAAAGAAATTGCTCGACTTATGGGAATTAGTCCTACGAGTGTGCAAATGGCAAGAGTTCGACTAAAGAAAAAAATGAATTTAGGAAAAGAAACCGACCTCAGAAACTATATTGTTAACCTATGACTAATTATGCAATTAGCAACGTAGATATCGGAATTATTATCGGATATTTTTTTGTTGTGCTTTTTATTGGTTTTGCTTTTTCACGTAAACAGAATACGGGAAAGGATTTTTTTTTGGCGGGTCGATCCTTAGGCTGGGTTGCAATTGGGTTTTCACTTTTTGCTTCTAATATTTCTAGTTCTACGATTATTGGTTTATCAGGTCAAGCCTATCGTTCTGGTATTTCAGTTTCTAATTATGAATGGATGGCTGTACCGCTTTTGGTTTTTATGACCATCTTTTTTATTCCATTTTTTATTCGTTCCAAAATTTCAACCATCCCCGAATTTTTAGAAAAAAGATATAGCCGTTTTGCTCGAAGGTATGTTTCGTTGGTAACCATTCTTTTGACGGTGATTGTAGATACTGCCTCGAGCTTATTTGCTGGAGTTTTAATTTTACAAATGTTTTTCCCTAATCTCGGAGGCTGGCAAACCTATCTTGTTCTGACCTTATTGGCAGGAACTTATACTGCAACAGGAGGATTACGAGCCGTAGTTTTTACTGATATTTTACAGGCCGTAATTATCTTGTTAGGAGGAAGTATTTTGTTGTTTGCCGTTTTGGGACAATTCGACTATTCTTGGGATGCAGCCATGGCAACAGTCCCTGCATCCAATGCTTCTTTGATTCAACCATTGGATGATAAAAATTTACCTTGGTTGGGAACTTTGATTGGGGTTCCCATTTTAGGTTTTTATTATTGGTCCACGACACAGATTATTTGTCAAAGAATTTTAGGAGCACGTGATTTGAATAATGCTCGATGGGGTGCTTTGTTGGGTGGTTTTTTAAAGTTACCCGTTTTATTTTTAATGGTTATTCCTGGTCTTTTTGCCGCAACACTTTTACCTGGATTAGAAAATTCAGATTTAGTTTTTGCAGAAATGGTCGTCAAGTTATTACCTCCTGGAGTGATTGGAATTGTCTTGGCAGGATTGATTGCGGCAATTATGTCGAGTATAGATTCAGCTTTGAATGCTTCTTCAGCTTTGATTGTAATTGATTTTATTCAACCCCGTAGACCAGAATTAACTCCAACCGAAATTGGAAAATATGGTCGAATTACTACTTTATTTTTGATGGCTTTTGCAGCATTATGGGCTCCCGTCATTTCTAATTTTGATGGTATTTTTGATTATCTACAAATTGTACTTTCTTTTCTAGTTCCGCCAATTGTAACGGTATTTTTGTTGGGTGTTTTGTGGGCTAGAGGAAATTCAAAAGCGGCAAAATATACTTTAATTTTTGGACATTTAATTTGTGGAATGATCGCTATTTTGTATTTTTCAGATAAGGTTGGTCAACTTCATTTTACCATCATCGCAGGAATTTTGACTTTAATTAGTTTTTGTATTTATATTGTTACAAGTCTTCAAAGTCCTGCTCCAGAATTTAAATATGTCGATGACCTTACTTGGAAATATCGTTTGAAAGAAACCTCTGAAAGTCGTGTTGCTTGGTATATTGATTATCGTTTTTTATCAACGATTTTGATGGTACTAACTTTTCTTCTTTTGTTTTTCTTTTGGTAAAAAAAATGCCTGACTCTTTTTCAAAAAAAGTCAGACAAATAATTTTATATAAATCTAAATTTATTTTTACCAGAAATATCCTACTAGGATTGCAGTTAAGATTAAAAGAACAACTGATTGGTATCGGTAATTTTTGTACCAAATGACATCAGCAAGTTCCTCTGTCTCTTCATTGAATATAGATTTTTTCCAAATATAATTTTCTATTTTATCTTCTATCAAATCCCCTGCTTTTACATCTTCTCCAAGTCGTTCTACATCATCAATTGAAGCTGTTCGCATAAAAACTTCTTTAGGTGCTTCTGTCAACAAGCTAACAACGATTACGATAAATGCACAAACCACAAATAGATAAGCTGTAAAGTGTAAAAAGTGAATCCCGTTCAAAAATGTAATCCATCCCGCTGTACTTCCATAGCTTTCCATAATAGATCCAATAACCATAATTGCAGCAATTACAAATCCAGTCAACAACCCTGCAATCGAACCATTTCCATTCGCTCTTCTGTAAAATAAACCAACTAAAAAAGTAGCTGCAACAGGTGGCGCAATATAGGAAAGTACTATTTGTAAATATTCCCAAAGGGAACCAAATTTTTCAATCTGAGGTGCCCAAAGTGCTGCAAAAATTACTAGGACTAAAGTAGTGATTTGTCCCACTCGCACTAATCTTTGACTCGAAATAGTAGGATTTAATTTTTGCACAAAATCCATCGTAAATAAAGTTGATGCTGAATTAAATGTTGCTGAAATACTTGACATCATCGCTGCTAACAACCCTGCTAAAACTAAACCTAAAAACCCTGATGGCAAAAGTTTAAATAATAAAAGAGGGTAAGTTGCATTCGGACAATCTTTCAAGTTGGGACAAGGAACTTTGCCACCTGTTGCTGTATCAGGGTTGTCAATCATATAATTCATGAAACTCATATCCAAATCAGAATACAAAAGAATAGCCATTGTTCCTGGAAGTACCATGATGAAAATTACTGGTAATTTTAGAAGACCTGCAAATAAGGCTCCCCATCGTCCATGATTGACATCTTTGGCTCCTAATATTCGTTGAACCATAAATTGATTATTTGCCCAAAAATAGAACCCGAGAATTGGTGCTCCAAATAATAAACCCGTCCAAGGCATAAATCCATCACCTGCAGGTCGAACCATACTTAGCGTTTCTTCGGAGCCAGCCAGTTGCCTCATAGAACCATCTTGTTGTCTTGATAATAATTCACCTGCCGCACCTTTGGCATCTAATCCTGAAATCATTCCTGACCATCCGCCAACTTGCTCCAACGCAAAATAAGTCAGAAGTATAGATCCTAAAACGAGTAAAATTGCTTGGATTACTTCTGTTTGAATAACCGAATTTAATCCTCCTGGAATCGTATAAGCAGCCGCTGCAAAAGCTAGAAGAACTACAATAGTTTGGGAAGACATTTGAGGAAACATTAATTTTAAAATAATCAATCCAACATACATGGCTGCTGCTGTATCAATTATTACATTTCCCACTATAGTGATAAACGAAAAATAATACCTAGATCGAGCATCATATCTTCTCTCTAAGAATTCAGGCATCGTATATACCTTAGATTTTAAATAAAATGGTAAGAAGAAAATGGCAAAGAAAACTAAAACAACTGCTGCTAACCATTCATAATTAAATACATGGGTATCTGTTTGGAAAGCAGAACTTGCTAACCCAACCAAAGTAGAACTTGAAATATTAGCAGCAAAAAGAGAAATCCCCACAATTGGCCAAACCATATCCCGCCCAGCTAAGAAATACTCTTCAGATGAATTTCTTTTTGCATGATAAAGTCCATAACCAATAATAAATACCGCATATAAAACCATAATAGCGATATCTAAGGTTTGTAATTTAAAGTCCATTTTAAGTTTTGTTTTATTGAAAAAAGTGAAAATTTATAGTGCGTTAAATTACTAGTATTTTATACTATCCCTTTATTTTTGTAAAAAAAAGAACTAGTAGCCCCTATTACAAACCTATTACATACTATTTACTCTATCTTCCCATTATTACACATAACATATTGACTACCAAATACTTAGGGTTGAAAAAAACAAAAATACTACTTTTTTATAAAAAAATAAATACTACAGTTTTTTATTATAAATCATATTTCTTGTTTAATATTACATACCATTAATATAATAAATCATATTACTCCAAAAAGACATTTAAAGAACTCATTTTTTAAAGAGAAACAAACAACATTCGTATTCAAGAACTTTCCTAAATTTATTACTTAATTTTTTTTGTTAATCAAAACGCGAAACTGTATGAAATTAAAAGTTAACGTTATGAAAGGCCTGACGATGTCAGCCCTCATGTTTTTGCTATGCTCATATGCATCAGCCCAACGTACTGTATCAGGTACGATTACAGACTCCAAAACAGGTGAGGCTCTTATTGGAGCAAACATTCTTGCCGTAGGAACAGATTCAGGAACTGCAACTGAAATTGATGGTACCTACAGTCTTGATGTGCCTGCTGGAGTTACCGAATTAGAAATTACTTACACAGGTTATGCTTCTCAAAAAATTACACTTGGAGCTTCCAATGTTGTAAATGTTGCCATGACGGAAGGAGCATTGATCGATGAAGTAGTCGTAATTGGTTATGGAACCTCAAAGAAATCTAATGTTACAGGAGCCGTCTCTACGGTAAATTCTGATGATTTTAATGGAGGTGTTATTGCTTCACCTGAAGAATTAATTCAAGGTAAAGCAGCTGGTGTCCAAATCACTTCTGCAAGTGGTGAGCCTGGTGCTGGTGTAAATATCAGAATTAGAGGAACTTCTTCTGTAAGAAATGACAACAATCCATTATTTGTAGTGGATGGTGTCCCTCTTGGAGGATCCGGAAGTATTTCTGGAGATGATTTCGGTGTGGGTAGTTCATCAGCAAGAAATCCTCTGAATTTTTTAAACCCAAATGACATCGAAAGTGTTACCATTTTGAAGGATGCATCTGAGACAGCTATCTATGGTTCAAGAGGTGCCAATGGTGTTGTTTTAATCACCACCAAAAAAGGAAAAAGTGGACAGAGCCTATTAACTTATGATGTAAGTCTAGGTTTTAGTGTAGCGGCCAAAAAATTCGATTTACTTAATGCTGATGAGTTTAAATCAGCTTGGCAAGAGTTCAATCCAACTGCAGATGTTGATATTGTCGATTTTGGAGGTAGTACTGACTGGCAAGATGAAATCTTGAGAACTGGTGTTACTCAAAGTCATAATGTTAGTTTTGGTGGAGGAAATGAAGTAGGTAGCTATCGTTTTTCCATAGGCTATCAAGACCAAAAAGGAATAGTAAAGGAAACTGCTTTGAAAAGATTAACTGCGAGATTTAATGGAAATAGAAATTTCTGGAATAATCGTTTGAAAATTTCCACTCAAATTACTGTTTCAGATATTCATGATGATTTTGCTCCAATTACTGATAATGCTGGTTTTGAAGGAGATTTAGTAGCTGCGGCTATAAAATTTAATCCAACGATTCCTGCTTCTGCTGCAGACTTACCAGCTGATGAACTTGCTGCTGTTGCGGATACTACTGGGGGGGTTGTTCAAATCAGTAACTCTGAGCCAAACCCTTTAGCGATGCTTGAGTATTCAGAAATTTTTGCAAATACATTAAGAGGCTTAGGAAGTGTTACTGGGGAATTGAAAATTACTGATAATCTTTCATTCACTACCCAAGTAGGATTAGACAGACTAATGTCTAATAGAATAGATGCTTATTCTCCTAATCTTTATTTTGGACCTCAAGTTAGAGGAATTGGAAGACTTTTTTCTAACCAACTTCAAACTGCTAACAAAACGTGGGAGAATTATTTGACTTATGATGCAGACGTTTCTGATGGATTTAATTTGAATGTGATAGCAGGTTACTCTTATTTGACTTTTGAAACAAGAACACAAGGAATACAGATGTCGCATTTCAGAACTGATGATCTTGATTTAATGATCAATAATATTGCTTCTGCTGATCTAAATGCTGGTGCAGCGATCGCCCCGATAAATAGTAGTTATACTGTTGATGAGTTACAATCATATTATGGTCGTGTTACTGCAAATGTTCAAAATAAATATGTTTTCAAAGCAAGTATTAGAGCTGATGGTTCTACTCGTTTTGGAGAAGGTAACCAGTATGGAGTTTTCCCTGCTTTAGCAGCAAAATGGAAAATAGCAGAAGAGGGGTTCCTTGGAGATAATTTTGATGACTTTTCCCTCAGAGTAAACTGGGGTATAACAGGTAACCAAGAGTTTGGTCATAATCTTTTCCAAGATCGACAAAGATATGGAAACTGGGATCTGGATGATCTTGCTACTACTGCTACAGGTGGTGGTTTAGGTCAAGTTGCTTTTGCAAATGAAGATTTAAAATGGGAATCAACCACTCAGTTTGGTGCTGGAATCGATTTTGAAATAGGTAATGGTAAGTTTGGAGGTTCATTAGATTATTATTACAAAAATACCAATGATCTCTTAATACAATTATCAGCTGCTCAACCAGCTCCGAATCCTTTTGTTTGGACAAACCTTGATGCTGATGTGATTAACTCTGGAGTTGAGTTATCTGTTAACTATTTTGCATTAAATACAAAAGACCTGACTTGGAATATTGCAGCTAATGTAGCTTACAACGATAACGTAGTAAGAAATTTAGGTGGTTTGATTATTAATACTGGTGATATTGACGGTCAAGGATTGACAGGTGCATTTGCTCAAAGAATTGCTGAAGACCAACCATTGTATGCTTTCTTTTTGAGAGAATTTACAGGGTTCAGCGAAGATGGAGCAACCCAATTATACGCAAATGGTGATGTGCAAAGTTTTGTTGGAGCTAGCCCTCTTCCAACTTGGAATGCAGGTTTAACAAATTCTATTTCTTATAAAAATTTGTCTTTAACTATTTTCCTTACTGGTCAATTTGGACACCATGTTTACAGTAATACTGGAAATGCATTCTTCACCGCTGGAGCTATTGCCGGTGGACGAAATGTAACTCAAGATGTAATTGGTAATGGTGAAGCAAGAACAAATTCGCCTGATGTGTCAACTAGATTCCTAGAAAAAGCAGATTTTGTTCGTCTTCAAAATGTATCTTTGAGTTATAACTTAGTACCAAAAAATACGAACTATGTTTCTAATGTGAAATTCTATATTACGGGACAAAATTTAGCCGTATTTACTGGCTATAGCGGCCTAGATCCAGAAGTTAACGTTAACAAACAAATAGATGGTGTGCCTTCATTCGGTATTGATTACACGACATACCCTCGAGCAAGATCTGTTGTTTTTGGTGCAAACTTTACTTTCTAAATTTTTAAAAAATTATATTATGAAGAATAAATCAATAATTAACTTTTTACTTATAGGTTTACTTTCCACTTCTTTGATGTTCTCCTGTACTGATCTATCCGTAGATCCTACTGATTCAGAATTTATCCCTCAAGTAGAAGGTACTCCTCAAATTACCGGTGCTCCCGATTTGTTATCATCTAACTATGTTGACCTGGGAACTATTACTGATCAAGCAAATATCTATGCTTTAAATGCTCATACTTCTGATGAAATGATTCCTCCAACTAGAGGAACAGACTGGGGAGATAACGGAGTATGGAGAACCTTACATGCACATACTTGGGATGCTGGTCATCCATATGTACTAGGTAGCTGGAATATATTAAATGAGCGAGTTTTCAAATGTAACCGAACCCTTGCTGCAGTTGATCTCACTCCTGAAATTGAAGCTCAAGCTAAATTTTTGAGAGCATTTTATATGTGGCAGATTATGGATTACTATGGACAAGTACCATTCAGAGAAGTAACTGAAGGAAGTGAAATTGATCCAATGGTAATGACTCGTTCTCAAGCTTATGATTTTGTTTTAAAAGATTTACAAGATGCATTAAGTGGGTTAGAATCTATAGGGCCTTCCACAAATAATACTAAAGCAAATAAAGCTGCAGCAAATGCTATGTTGGCTAGATTACTTCTTAACAAAGAAGTGTATACTGGAACTCCTGGAGATTACAATCAAATCATCGCTTACTGTGATGCTGTAAAAGCTGACGGTTACGATATTGAAGAAGATTACTACGATAACTTCAATGCAAATGATACCAAAGAAATCATTTTTGCAAGTGGTGAAGGATCTCCTCAAAATAGAATCCGAATGACTTTGCACTATAACCAAAATCCAGATGGTTGGAATGGTTTTGCAACATTAGCTGATTTCTATAACAAATTTGAAGATGGAGATATTAGAAAAGAAGCAGAGAGTCCTGTCCCAGCTGGTCAGGCCTTCCATGGGATTAAATTAGGATTTCTTGTAGGGCAACAATATCAGGATGACGGAGTTACTGAAGTAATTAATGGTAGAGAGGGGATTCCTCTTGCTTTCACTCCTGATGTACCACTAGCAGGTGCCACTACTTTTCAAGGGATTCGAGTTATGAAATATCACCCTTCTGACTTTGACCAAACAAAATATGTTTTTCTTCGCTATGCTGACGTTCACTTAATGAAAGCTGAAGCTCAGCTTAGAGGAAATATTGGAGATGCTCTTGCTACTGTAAATGAACTACGAACTGCAAGAAATACTACACCACTCACATCTTTAGATGAGCAAGCTATTTTGGATGAAAGAGGTCGCGAGTTATACTGGGAAGGAATTAGAAGAACTGACTTAATTCGTTTCGGAAAATTCACCGAAGCTTGGGAAGAAAAAGGTGCTTCTGATGCAAGCAGAAATATATTCCCTATCCCTGCAATTGCATTGGCTTCTAACCCTAACCTTAGTCAAAACCCTGGGTATTAATTTTTTCTCTTTTAGAGATTTAAAAAAATGTAGCGGAGTAATTGAAATCATTACTCCGCTATTTTTTTGCTCGGTTTATCTACTTTTTTTTTAGAAAAGATCGTTTTACTCCGATCTCAACACTTCCTATTTTATTGATTATAAGTATCTTTGGAAGCAATTTTTACAAAAAACAAACTGATCATGAGGACGCTATTTGTATTCCTTTTTATCTTCTTACTAACCAGTTGTTCTACCAAAAAAGAACCTACTCTTTTCGAAAAAATTCCATCTAATTTTTCAGGTATCGATTTCATCAATGAAGTAAAAAATACAGAAGACTTCAATATTTTTTCCTACCGTAATTTTTACAATGGTGGTGGCGTCTCTATGGGAGATATCAATAATGATGGCTTAGCTGATATTTATTTTACTAATAATTTAGGAAAAAATAAACTCTATCTCAATAAAGGGAATTTCCAATTTGAAGACATTACTGAGTCTGCAGGAGTTGGTGGAAGTAAAGCTTGGAGCACGGGAGTCGCAATGGTTGATTTGAATAACGATGGATATCTTGATATTTATGTTTGTAATGCAGGTTTTGTCAAAGGAGATAATCATGAAAACGAACTTTTTATCAATAACAAAAACAATACATTTACGGAAAGTGCCGCTGCGTATAATTTAAATGAAAATGGTTACACCACTCATGCTGCTTTTTTTGATTATGATATGGATGGTGATTTGGACTGTTATATTTTGAATAACAGTTTTATCCCTGTCAACACTTTAAATTATTCTAACAAAAGAGAACTTTACGCTGAAGATTGGGATGTAAAAGATTTTGTAAAAGGAGGGGGCGATAAACTTTTGCAAAATCGAGATGGAAAATTTTTTGATGTATCTCGTGAAGCAGGTATTTATGGTAGCCTAATTGGCTTCGGTTTAGGAATTACGATTGGTGATGTAAATGGTGACAACCTTCCTGATATGTATGTTTCCAATGACTTTTTTGAAAGAGATTATTTATACATTAATAATGGTGATGGCACCTTCAAAGAAGATATCAAAAATTGGATAGAACACCTCAGTCTATCTTCGATGGGGGCAGATATGGCCGATGTCAATAATGATGGCTATCCAGAAATTTTCGTAACTGAGATGTTGCCCGATGATGATTATCGCTTAAAAACCGTAACGCTTTTTGAAGATTATAAAAAATACTTTTTAGCGCAACAAAAAGATTTTTATCATCAATACATGCACAACACTTTTCAATATAATAATAAGGATCAATCGTTTTCTGAAATTTCTCATTATAGTGGAGTAGAAGCTTCTGATTGGAGCTGGGGAGCCTTGATGTTTGATATGGATAATGATGGATTTCGAGATATTTATATTTGTAATGGTATTTATCAAGATGTAACTAATCAGGATTTTATCAACTTTTTTGCTGATGCAATTATTCAAGAAATGGCTCTGACTGGCAAAAAAGAAGAACTACAAAAAGTTCTTGACGCCATGCCTTCCAATCCTCTTCCTAATAAAGTATTCCGAAATAATAGTGACCTCACATTTGATGATATTGGACTAATTTGGGGTTTTGAAGCACCTTCATTTTCTAATGGAGCAGCTTATGGAGATTTAGACAATGACGGTGATTTGGATTTGGTAGTGAATAATTTAAATCAAGAAGCTTTTTTATATAAAAATAATTCAGACCAACTTTCTCAAAATCATCATATCTCAATTCAACTTCAAGGTACGGATAACAATACATTTGCAATTGGCTCAAAAGTTTATATTCATACTGGCGATGAAAAACTAAATTTTGAAATGATTCCTACTCGTGGTTTCCAATCCTCAATTGATTACAAAATGGTTTTTGGATTGGGTAAAAAAACTAGCATTGATTCTATAATTGTCATATGGCAAAATAACACAAAGTCAATTCTAAAAAATCCTCCAATTGATACTTTGTTAAAAATCGATTTTGATAAAGTTGAAAAAACGCCTCTTTCTTTTAATAACTATTCTACAAAAAATAAAAATCTATTTTTTGATGAAGTTGAATCTCCTTTCGAATCACATCAGGAAGATGAATTCGTAGATTTTTTTCGCGAAGGTTTGATTTATAAAATGCTTTCAAAGGAAGGTCCTGCTACAGCAATCGGAGATGTAAATGGCGATGGAAAAGAAGATGTTTTTATTGGTGGCGCAAGTCGGCAAAGTGGGCAATTGTACATTTATACTCAAAATGGTTTTCTACCAAATAAGGAAAGTTTCAAATTAGAAAATCGCTCAGAAGATACTGAAGCTCATTTTTTTGATGCAGATGGCGATGGGGATCTAGATTTATTTGTTGGTTCAGGTGGAAATTTTCAGCAGCGTGGTGGCGAATTTTTACAAGATAGAATGTACATGAATGATGGAAATGGAAATTTCAAATTGAATGTCAATGCTTTTCCTTTAAATGGATATAATACCTCAGTTGCCATCTCTTTTGATTTTGACAACGACGGTGATTTAGATTTGTTTGTTGGTAATCGAAGTATTCCCAGAGTATATGGTATTAATGCAACTAGTTATGTATATCAGAATGATGGAAAAGGTAATTTTAAAAACGTAACAGCAGAAGTTGCTCCTGATTTAAAGTCTCCAGGAATGATTACGGATGCAAAATTGATCGATCTAGTAGGTGATGAAAAAGAAGAATTGGTTTTAATTGGCGAATGGATGAATCCTTTAATTTTTGAAATATCTAGTGGAAAAATTACAAAAGTAAAAACCAATCTTGATGAATTTTCAGGTTGGTGGTATGCTTTAGAATCTGATGATGTAGATAATGATGGCGATCAGGATTTAATCCTAGGGAATCGAGGTGAAAACTTTTACTTTGATGGAAGCAAAGAAGAACCAGTTAAACTTTGGCTCAACGATTTTGATAATAACAAAAGTATTGAAAAGATCGTAACCCAAACTATTAATGGAAAAGACATGCCCGTACAACTCAAACGAGAAGTTACTGATCAAATAGTTAGTCTCAAAAAACAAAATAATAAACATACAGCTTACGCTAATAAATCTATTCAAGAACTTTTCTCCCCCGAAGTCATCGAAAAAACTCAAGTCAAAATTGGGAATTATTTTAAATCAGCGGTTGCAATAAATAATGGGACTGGGAATTTTACTCTGATGCCTTTTCCAAAGGAAGTTCAGTTCTCTTGTGTTTGTGATGTGTATTGCTCAGACTTAAATAATGATGGAAAAAATGATTTAGTACTTGGAGGAAATGACTCACACTTTGCACCACAGTACTCAAAATTAGATGCAAGTTTTGGCCATGTCTTAATTAACCAAGGAGAGGGTAATTACAAACGAATTGAAAACAAAGATTCTGGATTTTTTGTCCGAGGAGATATCAAAGAAATCAAAGAAATAGAAATTAATGGTGAGAAACATTTGATGATTACCATCAATAACCAGATCCCTAAACTTTTTAAAATAAAATATTGATTAATGTTTTTAAGAAAAATATATCTTTTAACTTTTTTACTAATCTTCCTTTTTAGTTGTTCAAATGATGATAATAATTTTTCTCAAAATCCTCAATTTGAATTACTAAAAAAAGACCAAACAAAGCTAGATTTTAAAAACGAAGTCAATGCTTCCTTTGCTTTGAATGTGTTCAACTACATGTATTTTTTTAATGGAGGTGGTGTAGCTTCTGGCGATTTCAATCAAGATGGTTTAGTGGATTTATTTTTTACTTCCAATATGGATTCCAATAAATTATTTCTTAACGAAGGAAATATGAAATTTAGAGATGTAACCAACGAGGCAAATATGAAAGGCCTCGATGGTTGGACCAGCGGAACTTCCATTGTGGATATTAATAATGATGGGTTGCTGGATATTTATGTTTGTCAAGTTTCAAATTACAGATCCTTAAAAGGACATAATCAATTGTATATCAACCAAGGAACCGAAAATGGAATTCCAACCTTCAAAGAAGATGCTAAAAAATATGGTTTAGATTTTCAAGGCTTTGGAACTCAAGCGAGTTTCTTTGATTATGATTTGGATGGTGATTTGGATTGTTATTTATTAAATCATTCCTTACATCAAAATGGAACTTTTGGTCGTCGAAAAACTTTTGTCGAAAGTCATCCAACTGCAGGTGATCGCTTGTATAAAAATGAAAATGGAAATTTCATTGACGTGACCGCCGAAGCTGGAATTTTTAGCACCGTCATTGGTTACGGTTTAGGGATTACAACTGGCGATATCAATTTAGATGGCTACCCTGATATCTACATAGGTAACGATTTCCATGAAAATGATTATCTCTACATCAATCAACAGAATGGAACTTTCAAAGAAGTTTTAGCCAATCAGATCAATCATACTAGCCGATTTTCGATGGGTGTAGATATGGCTGATATTAATAATGATGGCTTCAACGAAATTTTTTCTTTAGATATGTTGCCTGCCGATCCGGTGATTTTAAAAAGTAGTTTAGGGGAAGATGGGTTGAATGAATACAACTTTAAGATTAGTCATGGCTATCATCATCAGTTAGCTCGGAACAATTTACAACTCAATAATGGCGACGGAACATTTAGTGAAATCGCGATGTTTGCAGATGTTTATGCAACTGATTGGTCCTGGGGAACATTGTTCCTAGACTTTGATCATGATGGCTATCGAGATATTTTTATTAGCAATGGAATCCCTCGACGGATGAATGATATTGACTATTTTAATTTCCGACAAAATAGTCCTATCGATTATAAATCGACTGATGAAAAATTAGATTCAGCCGATTTGAAAGTAGTAGAGCGTATGCCTCAAATCAAATTGCGCAATAAGTTTTTTAAAAATAATGCAGACTTTACATTTTCAGATATTGAAAAACAAATTGGGAATGATGCTACCTCTTATTCAAATGGAGCTACTTACGCAGATTTAGATAATGATGGAGATTTAGATATCGTAGTCAATAATTTTGAGGAAGAACCTTTTATTTATAAAAACTTAATCAATGAAAAAGATAGTACTCAAAACTATATTTCTCTAAAATTAAAAGGTGCTGAAAAAAATAAAAATGCCATCGGAGCTCGAGCAATTATTTTTAAAGGTGCTGAAAAAATTATTTATGAACACTTTCCTGTGCGAGGTTATCAGTCAAGTGTGGATTTGGGTTTGCACATCGGAATTGGTGATGCTTCAAAAGTGGATTCTGTTTTTCTAGTTTGGTCTGATCGAACTTTTGAAAAATTAGAAAACTTAAAATTTAATCAAACTCAAACTATTTCTTGGAAATCAAACCTTCCCATTTTTGATTTTTCTACTCTTCAAAAAAATTTTCCTAACAATACTTTTACGGATATCACAAAATTAACGAAAATAGATTTTGTACATAACGAAAATCCATTTATAGATTTTAATCGCGAGACTTTAATTCCACATATGGTTTCTACCGAAGGACCTGCTTTGGCAGTTGGTGATATAAATGGAGATGGTTTGGAAGATATTTTCTTTGGCTCATCAAAGAGAAACAGAAGTCAACTATATTTTCAACAAACGGACGGTACCTTTGAAAATATTATTTCTCAAAATATTATAAAAGATAGTATCTATGAAGATGTCGATGCCGTTTTGGTTGATATTGACAAAGATGGAGATTTAGATTTAGTCATCGCAAGTGGTGGCAATGAGTATCGGTTAAATGGAAAAGAAACACTTCAACGATTTTATCTTAATGATGGAAAAGGGAATTTTTCAGAGAAATCTTTTTTCCCAGCATCAAACTGTACGGCATCTTGTGTCTTGCCTGCTGACTTTGATGGAGATGGACTAACCGATTTTTTCTTTGGTGCCAGAGCGGTACCTTGGAAATATGGAGAGACACCAACTTCTTTTTTATTTAAAAATATGGGAAATGGGAAATTCGAAAATGTCATCGCTAATTATTCCACAGCGCTAGAAAAAGTCGGTTTTGTAAAAAATGGATCTTGGACGGATATGGATTCGGATGGTGACCTTGATTTATTGTTAGCGATGGAATGGGATGCGATTCAACTCTTCGAAAATCAAGGAGATTCTTTCAAAAAGAAAGCAATCAATTTCGACCAAGGTTGGTGGAATTTTGTTTATCCACATGACTTTGATATGGATGGAGATATGGATTTTATTGCTGGAAATTTGGGGTTAAATTCCCGTTTTAAAAATACTTCAAAAGGAGAACCTTTAAGACTTTATGTAGAAGATTTTGATGATAACAAATCGCTCGATCAAATTCTAACTTTCTATTTGGATGGTCGAGAAATTCCATTTGCCAACTATGCAGAATTGACCAAGCAATTGGTCTCTCTCAAAAAGAAATATCTGCTTTCAACCAATATGGCAAAAGCAGACTTGGATGAAATTTTTGAAAAAGAGAAATTAAGAAGTTCAACAATTTTAGAAGTTAATACTTTTGAGAGTATGTATTTTGAAAGTACACCCGAAGGATTCAAAGCACATCCGCTTCCAAATGAAATTCAATTTTCAACTCTAAATGCAGGAGCATTGTTAGAAAAAAACCAATTAATCGTAGGTGGAAATTTTTTCGATAGCAATATTGAGATGGGAAAGTACGATGCTAGCTATGGTAATATTATTTCCTTTGGAAAAAATGGAAAAACAAATGTGAGTTCAATTGAGAATTTAAAAATCAAAGGTCAAGTGAGAAGAATTGAACCTATTCGAATCGCGGGAAAGCAATGTTATATTTTCGTAAAAAATAATGCTGCTACTCAAATTATTCAAATTCCTTGAAACGGCTTTCCAAGTCGTTACTAAAATGTAACGACTTGGAAAGTCCTCCTACGGAACTACTTTAGTTTTTCATTATTCGCATGTCGATCCTTATCTCGCTTCGTTTTTTTATCCAGACTTTTCTGTAATGCTTCTGTCAAGTCAATCCCCGTTTGATTAGCTAAACAAATCAGCACAAATAAAACATCCGCCATCTCTCCAGCCAAATCATCTTTTGCTGTCAACTCATCTTCCTTTTTTTTAAAAGATTGTTCACCATAAATTCGAGCCATCAATCTTGACATTTCGCCAACTTCCTCCATCAAAACTGCGGTGTTCGTCAATTCATTATAATATCGAATTCCAATAGTTTTGATCCAGTTATCTACCGTTGCTTGTGCTTCTTGAATTGTCATTATTATATTTTTAAAATTTATTGATTTTTAAAAATCAGATCATAAGTTTCTTCTATAAAACCATTTCCTAAATTATTCATATTCATAGGCGTATATAACAATATAATTACATCTTGCCTTTTCACAAAAGGAAACTTTTGTTCATTTTTCAAAAGAGTTCCATTTAACTCCGTCCACTTCAAATCATAAATTTCTCGAAAGTAATACAAAAACAAACTACTATCTCCCCAATAATAATGAGGTATATCTTGCCCCCAAATTGTCCAGCTAAAACTATCTCCGATCAAAGCAACATTTGGTTTGTAAGGTTTCTGTTCTTTTTCTTGAACTAAATAATGTTCAAAATAAGAGAATGTATCTTTCTCTAATGAAAAATACATATTAATACTTTGTCCAATATCATCATCTTCTTTTCGAACTTCGGTCGTTTTTGTAATTTCACTTTTATCCAACCGATTTATTTCATTTTCTTTTCCCTTCAATTTTCCAATATAACTTTGCATCGAATCCGCAGCTAGCAGTCCTCCGTACAAACTCCAATGTACTCCATGTTTGGTTGCGAAGGCATGTTCTGTATTTTCTTTTTGGTTCAAAAAATATTGATTAAAATCTAAAACGTGAATATCGTTTTTTTCAAAAAAATGCAAATAGGTTTCATAATTTGTAGAATCAACATTTTCTAAATCATATTGCTCTGGTAATTTTTCTTTTAAAAATCTTGCCTTGTCCAAGGCTATTGTAACGATAATATCTACATCATTTTCTTTTTTCAAAAAATCAGCAATAACTTTTAATTTTCCAACTTGCTCTTCTATTTTTTTTGTTCCTAAAAAATCTAATCCTTGTAATGAATGAATATAGTTGGCCTCAAATAAATAACCTTCTTTTCCTTCAACAATTGTTCTTCTGATTTCTCCTAAAATATTATAATGTAATTGGTTGTTGGCTCGAACTGCGTAGGGTCGAATTTTTAAATCACTCTTTAAAAATTCCTCTTGTTGGTTTTGATAAGTTCCATCCATCCAATTTTGTAAAGAAAAATGTGCTGAGTCTACAGGTGGAAACCAACCTCGTAAATCATCTACTACAAATTCACTTCGTAATAGATTAGTATGTTGTTTTAGAAATGGAATGAAAATTAAAAACAACAATGTAAAAAGGATAATATTTTTAAAAACGTTTTTGATAAAATTATTTTTTTAGAATCGATAATAAATAAATGGATTCACTCCTGTCGAAATTACTTCTGTCATACATATACATAACAATACAATTGCAAGAATTGATTTTAGGAAAATAAAATCTTTTTCTCCTTGCGTTCCAAAAAATGGATTCATATTTTTTTCAATAAAATTAATCGAAGGTAAAAAACTAAAGAAAAAAGCAATTCCGAAAATGATGATAAATCTTTGTTCGATAAACCAATCATAAGTTCCACTTGTAGTTGATAATGCCAAGTCCATATTTCCAAAATCAAACATTGTCGCAATGTAACTCATCGCTTGAGGAAATGTTTCTGCTCGAAAAATCACCCACCCAACTAATGTAATTATAAAGGTGATTAAAATACTAAATGGCTTTCCAATCACTTGATAAAATCGCAATAAAAACAATCTATCCAAAATCAAAAATACTCCATGAAAAACTCCCCAAGCAATAAAGGTCCAAGCTGCTCCATGCCAAAATCCTGAAATCAAAAATACGACCCATAAATTAAAATATAATCTCACTTTACTTTTTACTCGATTACCTCCGAGTGGAATGTATAAATAATCACGCATCCAATTACTCAAGGTAATATGCCATCGTCTCCAAAATTCTGAAATACTTTGTGAAATATACGGCGCATCAAAATTCTCTGGAAATCGGAATCCCATCATCAACCCCAAACCAATCGCCATATCTGAGTATCCTGAAAAATCAAAATAAATTTGAAAAGCATAGGCAAGTGAACCCAACCAAGCTTGTCCCATCGTAAGTGCCTCTGTTGGAATATTAAAAATAGTATCTGCGAGTTCGCTCATCTGATTGGCGATGAGCATTTTTTTTGCAAGACCGATACTGAAACGAAATAATCCGTTGAGTCGATTATCAATATTTTCGTTGGCTACTCGATTTTGTAATTGTTCTTTTATTTCGGAATAGCGAACGATGGGTCCAGCAATAAGTTGGGGAAAAAGAATGATATACAATGCCAAATCCGAAAGTTTTTTTAGTGGTTCATTTTTTTCTCTGTAGACATCTACGATGTAACTTATTTTTTGAAAAGTAAAAAATGATATTCCAATCGGCAAGGCAAGCTTCGTCCAATGCACTCCACTCATCCCTAAGTTTTCTAACAACGTATTTGCATTTTCAACAAAAAAATTAGCATACTTAAAATATAACAATAGTCCTACATTTAGAATCATTGATATAATCAAATATCTTTTTTTCAAAAAGCTTTCTGACTCGTGTATTTTTTTTGCTAAAAAAAAATCAATCACAATACTTCCAAAAAGTACAAATATAAACTTCGGGGCACCCCAAGTATAGAACAAAATACTCCAAATCAAGGCAGTAATGTTTCTAAACTTCTGAGGTGTTATCCAATAGGTAATTAGAAAAAACGGAAGGAAATAAACAAGAAATATTGTACTGCTAAATACCATTTGTTATTCCTTATTTTTTGAATCGATAATGATGGTGACTGGTCCGTCATTGAGTAATTGGACTTTCATGTCTGCGCCGAATTCGCCAGTTTGAACATCGAGTGCGGAAGTGATTTTTAACTCTTCGACAAATTTTTCATAAATAGGAATGGCAACATCTGGTTTGGATGCTTTTAGATAGGAGGGACGATTTCCTTTTTTGGTACTTGCATGTAAAGTGAATTGGCTGACGATAATTATTGAACCTTCCACATCTTTTATGGAAAGATTCATCACTCCATTTTCATCATCAAAAATTCGGAGGTTACTAATTTTATTGCAGAGCCAATTGATATCTTCTGAAGTATCTTCATCTTCGATACCAAGCAAAATTAGATATCCTTTTCCAATTTTTGATTTTACTATTTGATTGATGGTGACCGATGCTTCGGAGACTCTTTGGATGACGACTTTCATTTATTCTAAAATTCTTTTATTTCTCTTCTTTCCCCAAGCCAACACTTGCACTCCATCAGAGTATTGTATTTTTTCAGGTTTCCCATTTATTAATTTTTTAAACCTTGGATAATTCACCTTCAATTTTTCAATTTGTAATTCTTTTATTTCCCATTCTACATGATGAATATCAAATTCATTAATTGAATTTTTCGTGTCTTGAATAAGTGCATATCTTTCTGTCAACCATTCATCTAATTTCGACTTCTCTTCCATTTTTTTTCCAATGGAAAATTCAATATTAAACTCATCTCCAAATTCAGAATTTTTGGATGAATATTGATTAGAAGTTCTTTTCATTTTTGAAAAACGATAAGGTAATTCTGAAATCATTTTTGACACCTTGCACGACAACCTTTTTCCTCCTTCAATACTTAAAAAATAAACCCCCGTTTTGTTTTTTGATTTTACGTAAGTACGAATATTAATTTCATCAAAATTTGAAATTGGTGGAAAGTAAGGCAAATATCTTGGACGTATTTTTTCCATGGTAAATGCGACTAACGACACCCAAGGTTTTCCTTCAAATAAATCAATTTCAATTTCTTCTGGAACCAACTTTTTTAATTCCTTTAAATCAACTTGCCAATGCAAAAAAATAGTTCTATTCCATTCTTGATAAAAATACCAATTTTGATTTGGCATTTTCCAAGATCGA
>CAYGRM010000038.1:0-27502 GCA_964352225.1 uncultured Saprospiraceae bacterium
TTCAAAAACAATTAGGTGTAGATCAACCAGACTTTGGAGCACTACTCAATACGATGGAAGTTTTAAATGGTGATGAAATCCCTTGGAATGAATTGCATCAACCAAAAGCAGAAGCCGAGATCGCTTTCGTTTTAGCAAAAGATATCACTAATCCAACAATTACTTCTCATGAATTAATTTCGGCTATCGATTATGCATTACCTTGCATTGAGGTCGTTGGAAGTCGAATCGAAAATTGGAATATTAAGATCACCGACACCATTGCTGATAATGCTTCGGCAAGTCATTATGTGGTAGGTCATCGTCCGACGAAACTTTCAGATTTTGATATGATCAATTGTAAAATGAAGATGACTAAAAATGGTGAAACTGCCTCTGAAGGTTCAGGTGCTAGTTGTCTGGGTTCTCCTTTGAATGCGACGATTTGGTTAGCCAAAACAATGATTAAAAATAGAAATCCACTCAGAGCAGGCGATTTAATTTTGACTGGAGCACTCGGGCCAATGGTAACAGGTGAACCAGGTGACCAATTTAAAACAGAAATCGAAGGACTCGGTACCGTTTCAGTTTCCTTTGGAAAAAAATAAAATTCAATACATTTTTATGGAAAAAATAAAGGTAGCTATCATCGGTTCTGGAAATATTGGGACTGATTTGATGATAAAAATTTTGAGGACTTCTGATATTTTAGAGATGTCCGTGATGGTTGGAATTGATCCTGAATCAGATGGTCTTGCTAGAGCCAAAAGAATGGGTGTAGCAACCTGCTCAACTGGAATTTCAGGACTAGTAGAAATGCCGGAATGGAATGATATCAAATTAGTTTTTGATGCGACTTCGGCAAAGGCTCATATTTACAATAATTCTATCATTGAAAAATATGAAGACAAAAGAATCATTGATCTAACTCCTGCAGCCATCGGCCCATTTCTAATTCCGCCAGTAAATTTTGAGGACAACATTAATCTTAAAAATGTCAACATGGTAACCTGTGGAGGGCAAGCAACTATTCCGATTGTTGCAGCAGTTGCCAAAGTTGCTAAAGTTCATTATGGAGAAATCGTTGCGTCCATTGCTTCAAAATCGGCAGGGCCAGGGACGCGTGCTAACATTGATGAATTTACAGAAACTACTTCTCATGCTATTGAAAAAGTAGGTGGTGCCGACAAAGGAAAAGCGATCATTGTTTTAAATCCAGCTGAACCACCAATGGTCATGCGTGATACCGTTTTTACTTTAAGTGAAAATGTAAATCCAGAATTGATCAGAGCAAGCATTCATGAAATGGTGGAAGAAGTAAAAAAATACGTACCTGGTTATTCTCTTCATCAAGAAGTTCAGTTCGAAGAAATTCCGGAAGACCAACCGGTCTTCATTGAGGGACTTGGTATGCGTCATGGATTAAAAACAACAGTACTTTTACAAGTTGTTGGAGCCGGCCATTATTTGCCTGAGTATGCTGGGAATTTAGATATTATGACAAGTGCAGCATTGGCTACTGGTGAAAAACTTTCGAAGTTAGCTTTCGCAACTTCATAATTTATTTTTTATAAAGACAGAACACAATGAACCACAAATTATATATTCAAGATGTAACTCTTCGAGATGGAATGCATGCCATCCGCCATCAATATTCCAAAGAACAAATTCATAATATCGCAATTGCCCTTGACCAAGCGAAAGTTGACGCTATCGAAATTTCTCATGGAGATGGTCTAAAGGGGGGAAGTTTTAACTATGGATTTGGAGCTCATACTGATTGGGAATGGCTCGAAGGAATCGCTGATAAACTAACTCATGCAAAACTTACTACGCTCCTACTTCCTGGCATTGCCACCATTGAGGATTTACAAAGAGCTCGGGACTTAGGAGTAGAATCAGTTCGGATTGCCACTCATTGTACCGAAGCAGATATCTCTCAACAACACATTGAAGCGGCTAAAAGAATGGGGATGGATGTCGGAGGTTTTTTAATGATGGCTCATATGAATGAACCAAAAAAATTAGCCGAGCAAGCAAAATTAATGGAAAACTATGGAGCTGATTGTGTCTATATTACAGACTCTGCGGGAGCATTATTAATGGATGGAGTGATTGACAGAGTGAAAGCTTACAGAGACATTTTAGACCCTAAAACTGAAATCGGAATTCATTGCCATCATAATCTTTCTTTGGGTGTGGCTAACACAGTTGCAGCCATGCAGCACGGTGCAAATCGTTTAGATGCCTCCCTAGCTGGCATGGGAGCTGGAGCTGGAAATGCTCCACTTGAGGTATTAATTGCGGTAATTAAAAAAATGGGAAAAGAACCGAATTGTGACTTATACCAATTAATGGATATTGCTGATGATGTCATTCGGCCGTTGCAATCACGACCAGTAAGAGTTGATCGAGAAACGCTTTCTCTGGGATATGCTGGTGTCTATTCTAGTTTTCTACTTCACTCAGAAAGAGCTGCTAAAAAATATGGCTTAGATACTCGATCAATTTTAGTAGAACTCGGGAAAAGAAAAATGGTGGGAGGTCAGGAAGATATGATTATTGATGTAGCGTTAGATATGTTGGAAAAGCAAAAAAGTTAGTCTTATTGTAATTATAACTTACTTTTTATGAGTTTATCTATTTTAGGTTATGTTACGGATACCTAACCTACATTTCTGAATAATGAAACTGCCTTTCATTTTCTAAAATTTCATAAACCGCCTCATCATAAACTTCAATAGTCTTTGCTTTTTTTATTTTCTTAATAATCTTAGCTGGGTTAGAAAGTGGAGTCGCGAAGTATTGCCAAAAACTAAGCATCTTCATGATGATTTGTTTATCGCCACCTAGCTTCTGTTCATATTCTGAAAAAAGAGTATCATGAAATTTACTAAAAATTTCAAATCTATCTTCAGGATATTCTTCCGTATTATTTTTTATCATATTCGGCAAAAAAGGATCAGCGATTAACCCACGCCCAATCATCCAATGGTCAATCATAGGAAACCTTTCCCTCATGTTTCTAAAACTTTCGACTGTAGTGATATCGCCATTATAGTAAAGTTTGTGCGGGCTATGGTCAACACATCTTTGAAATCCATCGAGATCAACTCCGCCCTTGTAAAGTTGTTTTCCAATTCGTGCGTGGATTGCAATATTTTTCAAAGGATACTTTTCCAGAACGGGGAATGTATCGATGATTTCTCTATTATGCTCATAGCCCATTCTCATTTTCATGGAAACAGTTATATCCGTTTCCGTATGAACTTGATCAAGAATACGATCTATCCTTTCGGGATCATTAATTAAGCCTGATCCCATACATTTATTGATCACCATTGGATAAGGACAGCCAAGGTTCCAATTGAGTTCTTGATAACCAAGACTTTGAACAAACTTGGTCACGAAGATAAATTCATCAGCATCATTAGTCATGATTTGAGGAATGACATTAAGGGTATTATTATTTTTGAGTTGGATGTCTTTATCATAGTTTGGCTTAATAACCATCTTCCCATTTAAGCGAATATAAGGTGCATAAAAAGTATCTATCCCTCCAAAATATTTATGAAAAGCATTCCTAAATCGATAATCTGTAAACCCTTGTAATGGTGAAGAAAGTAGTGTACAACTCATCCGACAAAGGTAAGTTTTTTCAGTCAAGTTACACTTGTAAAATTGCCTTGGAATCAGAAAATAATTCAGCATTTGAAACATACCTTAATTTGTGAGGCTGGATTTACATTTTTCCACTTCAACAACATTTTCGAAAATTACAAAACAGTCAACCCATCCATAACTTTTGATTATGCATTACATAAAACATATAAATGATACTTATGATTGGTTTTATGTAGTTTTGCATCGTTATCAATTTTATTCAATTAATTCTTAAAAAATATATTATGAATAATAATGTCATGGACTTAGAGCTGGATCAGAAAAAAACTGAAAAAGCAATCAAGTTTGCAGTTGCTCATGGTGATGGTATTGGCCCGGAAATCATGGAAGCTACTCTCAAAATTCTTAAAGCAGCAGGTGCTAATATTGAACCTGAAAAAATTGAGATAGGTGAACAAGTTTATCTATCGGGAAATTCTGCAGGGATCAAAAAAGAAGCTTGGGAAGTGATTAATAGAAATAAGATTATCCTTAAAGCTCCTATCACAACTCCACAAGGAAAAGGATACAAAAGCTTGAACGTTACTCTTCGAAAATCACTAGGGTTATTTGCAAATGTAAGACCAGTAAGTGCCTTACATCCATATGTGGCAACTCATTTTCCAAAAATGGACGTAGTTATTATTCGAGAAAATGAAGAGGATTTATATGCAGGGATAGAGCATCAACAAACACAAGATGTGGTACAATGCTTAAAATTGATCACTAGACCAGGTTGCGAAAAAATCGTTAGATACGCTTTTGAATATGCAGTTGCATTCAATAGAAAGAAAGTTACTTGCATGGTGAAGGATAATATCATGAAATTAACTGATGGTCTTTTCCACCAAGTATTTAAAGAAATTGCCGCAGAATATCCTCAAATCAAAAGTGAATCTCAAATCATTGATATCGGATCGGCTCACTTAGCCGCTAGACCAGAAAATTATGATGTTGTCGTAACCTCTAATCTTTATGGAGATATTATTTCTGATATCGTTGCAGAAATCGCTGGTTCAGTTGGTATGGCAGGCTCCTCAAATGTAGGATTGAACGTTGCCATGTTCGAAGCAATCCATGGATCGGCACCTGATATCGCAGGTAAGAATATTGCCAATCCTTCAGGATTACTTAATGCTGCTATCATGATGTTGATCCATGTGGGACAAGGACAAATTGCTTCTAAAATTAAAAACGCCTGGTTAACCGCTATTGAAAAAGGTTACCATACTGCGGACATTTATAAAGAAGGTATTAGCTATAAAAAAGTATCAACAAGTGAATTTGCGGATGCGGTAATTGATAACTTAGGAGAGATGCCTCAAGAATTAACACCAAGTAAATTTGAAGGATCTGCTCACAAAATAACTATCCCTGAATACAAAAGAAAAGAGGAAAAACAAGTATTAGTTGGTATAGATGTATTCATCAATTGGAAAGGATCTAATCCAAATGAGATTGGAGGTAAACTAAGTACTCTAGATTCCCACAAGATGAAATTAAAAATGATTACAAACCGAGGAGTAAAAGTTTACCCTGGAGGAATGGACGAAACTTACTGTACAGATCATTGGAGATGTAGATTTGTATCTTCCGATGCTAAAATCCAAGAAGGAAATCTAGTCTATAATCAAGTAGATTATGATCATGTCATTGCCCTTTTGGCTAAGTTGCACAATGTAGGATTTGAAGTAATCAAAACAGAGAACCTCTATGAATTTGATGGAAGAAGAGGATTCTCATTAGGACAAGGAGAGTAAGTTCTAGACTTTATACAAATAGAAATTTTTAGTTAGTAAATGGAATTAAATTAATTCCTTCGAGAGCAGATTTAAGTTAAAACTTTGATTTTTTAAAAAAATATTTATCAAAGATCAAACTTAGATTTGCTCTTTTTTTATTTTGTGGATTCATTAATCCTTCTCCTTCTCCATTTAATAAAACAAAATTACCCTAGTTTTTAGTCTTCCAAAAAACCATAGTGTTACATCAACACTAAATATAAATAATAATGTACATTTGCCTACGTAAGTAATTACGTCAATAAAGAATCAGATATCGATTATCTTTTCCCCAAGGATCATTGATATTTTTTTGCAAAAATAAACATCATTATGGATTCCAAAAAAATTAAAATAGGACAATCTACTCTTGCCAACTCAGCTAAAAAAGTACATGGAGAATTTGTCAAAATTGATGAAGTTGAATTTTATAAAATAAGCCATTACGACCAAATGCGACCTTTCTTTATGAGCTTGGTTAGTCATTCCGACCAATGGCTTTTTATCTCTAGCCAAGGAGGATTGACCGCAGGAAGAAAAAACCCTGACAATGCACTTTTCCCATATACTACTGATGATAAAATTCATGATGATTTTGAAAAAACAGGAAGCAAAACCATCTTACTAGTAACCAAAAATAATGATACTTATTTATGGGAACCCTTCTCTCAACGGTACGAAGGAATCTATCAGATTGAGCGAAATTTGTACAAAACCATTTACGGTAATCAACTAGTTTTTGAAGAAATAAATCATGATTTAGGCGTTTCATTTTCATATGGCTGGGCGTTCAGTCAGGATTATGGTATCGTCAAAAAATCATCCTTAAAAAATATTGGGGACACATCAGTTCAAGTTCGAATTATAGACGGAATTCAAAATATTTTGCCATATGGAGTAAATCCAATGATGCAATCAGAAAGAAGTACTTTGCTGGATGCTTATAAAAAAAATGAACTACTCGAAGATAATGGATTGGGATTATTTCTATTAAGCTCAGTTCCTGTTGACAAAGCGGAACCAAGCGAAGCACTTAAAGCAACTACCGTTTGGCAAACAGGAATCCAAGTCGATCATCACCTTTTGTCAATTTTACAATTAGATAATTTCAGAAAAGGGGAAGCCTTAAAATCTGAAAAAGATATCCGCGCAGAAAGAGGTGCCTACCTAATAGAAAGCCATTTAGTTTTAGAAAAAGAGGAAAAAAAATCTTGGCTTTTTGTAGCAGAAATCAATCAAGGCCCTGCCAAAGTAGTTGGCCTAAATGAATGGATCAAGCAAGGAAATAATTTACAAGCGACTATCGAAAAAGATATCCAAGCAGGCACAGAAGAGTTGATCAGGATAGTGGCAGCCTCTGACGGGTTACAATTAAGTTCTGATAAAATATTAAACACTCGACATTTTGCCAATGTATTATTCAACGTCATGCGTGGGGGAATTTTTGATCATCATTACGATGTTCCCAAAAATGATTTATTGAAATTTATGGAGCAAGCGAATCCTGAAATAATACAAAACCATCAAGGTTTTTTCAAGGCACTTCCCGAAACCATCAATTATATTGATTTAAGAAACTCTGCTGCTAAAGAAAATGATTTAAATCTTTATCGTCTTTGCCTTGAATATCTGCCTTTAACTTTTAGCCGTAGACATGGAGATCCTAGTCGCCCATGGAATCGTTTTTCCATTGAATTACTTGATGAGCTCGGCAAAAAGAAATTTTACTATCAAGGTAACTGGAGAGATATTTTCCAAAACTGGGAAGCACTTGCCCTATCCTATCCTCACTACTTAGAAAGTATGATCACCAAGTTTGTCAATGCCTCGACTGTTGATGGTTACAATCCTTATCGGATTACCCGAGATGGGATTGATTGGGAATTAATTGATGAAAATGATCCGTGGTCCTTTATTGGGTATTGGGGAGATCATCAGATAATCTATTTACTTAAGTTGATGGAATTATCCAAAGTACATCAACCTAAAGATTTGTCTCGAATGCTTTTGCAGAAAAATTACGCCTATGCAAATGTACCTTATCGAATCAAAAATTATCAAGCCATTTTAGATGATCCACAAGACACCATTTTATTTGATCATAAAACTCAGCAACTAGTTGAAGAACGGCTCCCCACTCAAGGTGCAGATGCAAAATTATTGCAAGATGATCATGGGATTATTTATGTCAACTTGAGTGAAAAGATATTGGTGAGTCTATTAGCTAAGTTATCTAATTACATTCCTGAAGGAGGAATTTGGCTCAATACTCAAAGACCGGAATGGAATGATGCTAATAATGCTTTAGTTGGAAATGGTGTTTCTATGGTTACGCTATTTTATATTCATAGATTTGTCTCATTTTGCCAAAATTTATTTAGTGACCTTGAAGTTTCTTCCATTGAAGTTTCGGAAGAAGTAGCTGAATTATTAGATTCGATCAGTAAAACCTTTGAGCGTTACCAACAAATCATTCAAGATCCAATAACCAATCAAATCCGTAGAAAAATTATGGATGAACTTGGAGAAGCTGGAAGTTACTACAGAGAGAAAGTATACCGTGGATTTTCTAAAAACCAAAAACAAGTTTCCCTAAATGATTTAAAGAAATTCCTTAGCAATGTTACCTCCTGCATGGAACACACGATGGCAGCTAATCAAAGAGATGATAAATTATTTCATTCTTACAATTTGATGAGTATCGAAAAAGACGGCGGAGTTGCGATTAGATATCTTTACGAAATGCTAGAAGGTCAAGTTGCCATCCTGAGTACAGACTATCTAAACTCCAAGGAAACTATTGAACTTCTAAAAGCACTTAGAGAAAGTAGCCTTTATCGTAAGGACCAAAATAGTTATATACTTTATCCAGATAGACAACTGCCGAGGTTTGAAGCCAAAAATAAAATTCCAGCATCAGCATTTAACCAATCTGAATTATTACAAAAAATGGTTCAAGAAAATGACCAACGAATTGTAGTGCAAGATGTCAATGGTAACTTTCATTTCAATGGGAATTTTCATAACCAAAGAGATGTACAAAAGGAGTTGAAAAAAATAAAATCCTCAGAGTACAATGGTCTTGCTGAAAGCGAAAAGGAAACTATTTTAAATATTTTCGAAGAAGTATTTGACCATCAATCTTTCACCGGCCGATCAGGTACTTTCTTTGGATATGAAGGACTTGGAAGTATTTATTGGCACATGGTTTCTAAATTAATTTTAGCTGTGGAAGAAAAATGTCAGGCTGCTATTAACCAACATGCAGATCCCAATACTATTGCAACTTTGATCGATCATTATTACGATGTCCGCAATGGATTGGGCACTAGCAAAACTCCTGAAAATTATGGAGCCTTCCCAACCGATCCATACTCTCATACCCCTGGAACAGCAGGTGCTCAACAACCTGGAATGACTGGCCAAGTAAAAGAAGATATCCTCAGTAGATTCGGAGAACTTGGTGTCAAAATTAAGCAAGGAGAAATCATTTTTGCCCCTCGATTATTAAAACGATCTGAGTTCATAAATGATCATGCAAATTTCGTTTATTACGATCTTCAGGATCATCAACAAACCCTCCACTTAGAAAATAATTCCTTGGCATTTACTTATTGCCAAGTACCAGTTATATATCACCTTGGAGAGGAAGATAAAATTGAACTTCATTTAAATGATCAATCAATAGTCACTATGAATGAGTTGAAAATTAATCAAAAATTAAGTGATGAAATTTTTAAACGAACTGGAAAAATTTCTAAAATTAAAATTGAATTTGATTCATCCAATCGTCTCTTTGAGTAAAAATGAATTTATATATTCCCCTCATTTCCCTATTTTTCTTTCAAAGAAAAAAGTTAGGAAATGAATAGCGTTTTTAAATAAAAAATGATCCCATCAAGCATAAACGATGATAGGATCATTTTTTTTAAAATACTATTTGATTATCTACTGATTGGATATTTTTAACTCTAAAGCTGCCAAGGAGATAATAATAATAATAATAATTTCCAATAAAAAATAGATGATTCCCAAAATGGTCAATTCATGGTAATGAAGAAATAGTAAACTAAAAGTAATAAAACAATAAGATAAATTAGCCCAAGCAATTATCTTTAAAGGTTTTCTCCATTTTTTATTTATAATAAAAGCACTAGAAAAAGAATACAAAGCAAACACACTCGCGATCTTAGCTAAGAAAAATAATCTTTGGGAAGGCATTCCAATAGTATTTTCAAATTTTACTAAGACGACACCCAGCAGAAAAACAGATAATACAGCTCCTAACCCATCTAGGAAAAAAATCTTCCTTGGATTCGAAACAAAATAGTTAATGAGTGATGACAACTTAGATACTTGATTAGTCATATTTGATAAAATATAACGATCTCCAATATTTAATCTTCCCTCTTTTATCTTTTACATTAGTCATTAGACAAATAGCTTTTAGCTGATTCATCAATCGATTTTTTTCTTGATCAAAATACCATTCTTGTACTATTCTAATATTGGAAATATCTTCAGGCTTAATCTCATTTTCTACAATTTTCACCATTTCCTCATAGGTATCTGGACTAAAAGTTATTACGGTATCCTTACTCGTATAAATGGAATTTAATTCCTCTCTAGTTAATTTTTCATTGCCGTCGAAGCTAAGGGTAATCGGTTTTTCGAAATCAATTGCTTGCTGATATATTCGATTTTTGACATCAAACCCATCACTTATTTTTACCTCCTTCACTTCATTCAAGTTGATGGGATTTTTGCTAGAAAAAACTAACGCAGCCCAATTTATTTCTGAAGATTTCACCTTAAATTTTTTCGGAAGTTTACCATCCATCTTTATCCAAAGAAGTGGATAATCTGAATTAGTACTTGATTTAGACTTTTCATTTTTCCAAGCTGCCTCCATGACGAGAGGGGCTATTGCTACCACTCTGGTATTAAAGTTTTTTTGCTTTTGATCGTAATAAATAATTTGCTTTACCCTCAACCCTTGGATATCATTTGAAGACAGTTCCACTTTGATAATTTGTATCATCTCTTGGTAAGTATCAGTATTGAAGGTAGTTACAGTATCAATTTTTGCTACCAGTCCGTCGACCTCTTCAGCAGTTAATGCTTTACTCAGATTGGCATCTTTAAAGAAATCAAATTCATTGGATTTGATACCTGAGTGTATCCAATTCACTACCCAATTACTTGTGTTGTTATTTGAAAAATTTGAGGCATCTCCTTCGAATTTTATTAATTTAATTAAATCATTAGAAGAAGATTTATTGAGGGCAAAACTATGGTCATGGAAAAATTCTGCCATCCAAGTTATGTTTTTATCTTTTTGTAGGTCATCATATTGGGCAGATACAGATAGAGCGTAGAATAATAAAATTATTACTGGAAAAATTTTATGTAGGGAAGTGAATTTTGAAATCATGTTTGATTTTAATTTTCTTGAAAAGATTTGATAAAAAGCCAAAAAAAGGCAAAGGTATTTATTGTGAATTATTTCTGTTTCTAATTCATGAATAAAAAATGCAAAAAGTAAATGGTTAAATTTTATGATTTACATCAAACTCAATCGCTTCCTTATTTTCGAAAGTCCGACTGGGGTTAGTCCAAGATAAGATGCAATCATATATTGAGGGACTCGTTGCAAAAGGTTAGGTCGTTCCTCAATCAATCGAAGGTATCGCTCCTCATTGGAGAGATAGTTCAAATGAGCGACTCTTCGATAAGTTTGGATAAAAGTATCTTGCATGGCTAATCTTCCCCAACGTTCGATTTGGTGAGAACGGTCAAAAGATTTTTGTACATCCTCTTTGGAAATATATAAAATGGTGGTAGGCTCAGTTGCTCGAAAATAAACGTTACTCGGTTTTTCTTTTAAGTAAGAATACAGGTCAGTAAAAAAATCATTTTCAGAAAAGAATTCCAAGACTTTTTCATTCCCATCTTTGAGAGAGTAAAAACATAGGCACCCTTTTTCTACGAAATACCAATGCTTTACAAATTGTCCAGGTTGGATGAGAATTTCATTTTTAGCAAGAGATTTTCTTTTGTAAAATCCAATGGCGAATTCTAATTCCTCTGGCTCCAGAGTAACGTAATTTGATATTTTATTTTTTAGTTCTTCCACGTCATTTTCTTTATTTAAGTTTGGGCTGAAATTAAGCATTGGTTGGGACAAAAAGAAATATAATCTAAAAGAAGATTAAAGGAACTCAGCACAAAAATTTCTAAAATTTATTAAAAAAAATGCTATACATAATTTCTTGAATTAAAAATTTATTTCTAAATTGAGTCTAATATAGATATACTAACGAAAACCAAATAGAAGAACCAAATGAAAATCCACCCAAACATTTTCCAATTCCACATTTAAACCTTAAACTAATTTTCACAGCAATGTGAAGCAGTCCCCCTTTCTCTAAAAAATTGGATTTTACTTCTTTTCTGGTTACTAATTTTATCAAGTAGTTACAGATCATTGAAATTGTTCTGTACCACATGTTTTAAATTAAAACAATTTTATCTCAAAAAAGTTATGGTCTTTTTTGGGGCTATCAAACTATATGTATAACGTATATAACAATGATTTTACAAACTCTCAAAATACTATCAAATGAGTTGGAAAGTTTTCTAGATACTTTCGCTGAAGATGGGGTCGATTCCAATCGGGTAGTCTTGGGAAATATTGCATTTCATGAGGTAGAAAAATATCGTCCTAACTCGGTAGAGGCAACTATAGATGACAAAATTGTGCTTTCTGTAGTTCAAGTAGAAGAAGAAAAGGTATTAAAGAATAACTCCCATTTTACAAAAAACACTCCTTTAACTACGGTGGATTATCATAATCCTAAAGTTCATGTTAATCTTTATATCCTCGTTACATTTAATTCTCTGCTGTATGAAAATGCCATGACTTATTTATCCAGAGTGATTCGATTTTTTCAATCCAAAAATGTGTTTACTGACCAAAACACGACGCCTATTCTTTCAGGAATCAATGAAATGGATCGATTTGATACATTCAAAATAATGATGGAATTATATACCCTAACTTTTGAACAGCAAAATCATTTATGGGGTATGATGGGAAGTAAACAATTACCTGCGATAATGTATAAGTTGAGAGTTATTGATTTAGAGTTTAAGTCTATTTTAAGTACTGGTCAACGAGTGGAGGAAATTCATGTAGTTGATGAAGCATCAGGAGAAACAGTCATTATAACCAAAGAGGAACCCTAAAAATAAAAGTTCAATTATAAGTTTAAGAAAATCTTTAAAAAACCAAAATCATAAAAATTATGGCAAGCGTTTACAAAACCCCGGGAGTTTATGTAGAAGAAATTTCAAAATTTCCACCCTCCGTTGCCCAAGTAGAAACAGCAATTCCAGCTTTTATTGGGTATACCCAAAAAGCAGATGAAGAAGCAGAAGGCGATCTAACTGGAACCGCAGTTAGAATTACTTCCATGCGTGAATATGAATTACTGTTTGGTGGCCCTCCTACTCAATCGATTAATGTTACCTTGATGGATGTACCTCAACCAGATGGTTCCACTTTAACCACTCCTCGAACAGCCTCCTTGGGAACTACTTCACCTTACAAGATGTATCATTCACTTCAAGTTTATTTTGCTAATGGTGGTGGACCTTGCTACATTATTTCAGTTGGAGATTATGGAGATACGGTTACCCTCAATCGAATGGATGCCACCGAATCTGCTTCCAATACTGGAGGACTTACCATTGCCAAAAAAGTAGATGAAATAACTCTTTATGCATTTCCAGATGCCTCTGCGATGACTCCTGCAGATTATTATTCATTGTATGCAAGTTCTTTAAATGAATGTGCCAGATTGCAAGACCGATTTACCTTAGTTGATGTCAAAATGAATAATACCTTGGCTCCAACTACAGCGAGTCGACATTTACCTGTTACACATCTTCAGACGAATGCTAATCTTGGAGATAATCTTAAATATGGTGCAGCTTATTATCCTTGGCTTAAATCTGTGCTCACTTATAGTTTTGGAATTGACTATGACAAGGGCAATGTTACTTTTTCTAATCCTTCTGGAACGTTAGATGGAGACACCTGGGCTGACTCTGAAGGTGAAACCATTGTCAATGACCTATTTGTGAACTCACTAAAATCAACTATCGGAAGATTGAAAATTGATCTACCACCTAGCCCATTTGTAGCTGGAATCTATGCAAGAGTAGATAGTACCCGAGGAGTATGGAAGTCTCCTGCCAATGTAAGTGTATCAGCGATTGTCAAACCGTTAGTCAAAATTTCAGACGAAGATCAAACCAATTATAATGTAGATCCTACCTCGGGAAGATCAGTTAATGCCATACGAACATTTACTGGAAAAGGAACGCTAGTTTGGGGAGCACGAACACTTGCAGGTAATGATAATGAATGGAGATATATTTCTGTCCGACGATTTTTCAATATGGCAGAGGAGTCGATTAAAAAGGCGACCGCTCAATTTGTTTTTGAGCCAAACGATGCCAACACTTGGGTCAAAGTAAGAGCAATGATTGAAAACTTCTTGACCCTCCAATGGCGTGCAGGCGCTTTAGCTGGTGCCAAACCAGAACAAGCATTTTATGTAAAAGTTGGATTGGGGACCACGATGACAGCTCAAGACATTTTGGAAGGAAGAATGATTGTGGAAATTGGAATGGCTGTAGTTCGACCTGCTGAATTTATTATTCTTCAATTTTCTCATAAAATGCAAGAGAGCTAATTGGGAATGGTTTGCTGCAAGCACCATCTAATTTCATTTTTTCAAAAAAATAAAACTTAAAATATCATGGCAAATTATCCATTACCAAAATTTCATTTTCAAGTTGAATGGGGAGGCTCATCCATTGGATTTACAGAAGTATCGGGTTTAGATGTTGAAACTGAAGTGATCGAATATAGACATGGGGCAAGTCCTGAATACCATAAAACCAAAATGCCTGGCATGAGAAAGTATTCCAATATCACACTAAAACGGGGTACCTTCCAAGGCGACAACGAATTTTTTGAATGGTTCAATACCGTAAGTTTGAATACCATCGAAAGAAGAGATTTGACTTTATCTCTTTTAAATGAAAGTCATGAACCAGTTATAGTTTGGAAAATCAAAAACGCATTTCCCATCAAAGTTCAATCTACTGACCTTAAAGCTGACGGAAATGAAGTAGCTATTGAGACGATGGAATTAGCTCATGAAGGGTTGGTCATGCAAAATGAATAAATAGTTATTCTGATGGAGTGATCTAGTATTTGCTGGTCACTCGTTTTTTTCCTCAATTATTAATTAGTTAAATAGCTTTTGCTTATTTATGCCAATTCAAAGTTTAGAATATCCACCTGGTAGCTTTCACTTTTTAGTCAATTTTATTGATTTAAAATTGGTGCCTGATGTTATGTTCCAATCGGTATCAGGATTAGATGTTCGAATGGAAACAGAGCCTTACAAAGAAGGAGGAGAAAATAGATTCGTACATCAATTACCCGTACGATCAAAATTTTCCAATTTAACTTTGAAAAGAGGCTTATTCGTTCATTCCCAATTAATCAATTGGTGTATGGATACTTTTAACAATATGGAAATAAAACCACTAAATTTAATTGTGTCCTTATTGAATGAAAATCATTTACCGCTAATGACTTGGAATATTGTCAATGCATATCCTGTCAAGTGGTCTGTTTCAGATTTTAATGCGGAACGGAGCGAATTGGCGATAGAATCAATTGAGCTGAATTATCAATATTTCACCCTTTTAAAAGTTGGATAAAATTATGATTACCATTAAAGAACTCATTATCAAAACTACTATTGAACCAAGAGTAAATCATCAGTCAAATCAAGATAATTCTCGCATTGATAAATATCAAATGAAAATAGAAATTATTGAGGAAGCAATGGAACATTTTTCCAAGGTTTTAAAAAATAAAAAAGAGCGATGATCTTTAATCTCACCGGTACACCTAAAATGAAAATAATGGCTTTTTCGGATACAAGTTTTTCCCAAAAAGCTGGTGAGTTAGTCGTCCAACTTAATCCGGATAAATAC
Source organism: uncultured Saprospiraceae bacterium (assembly GCA_964352225.1). Taxonomy (GTDB): domain Bacteria; phylum Bacteroidota; class Bacteroidia; order Chitinophagales; family Saprospiraceae; genus CAJQQY01. The sequence goes on from CAYGRM010000038.1 coordinate 15,507, forward strand.
ACCCTTGACTATGAAGTACAATTTGCTAATTCACAAGGTTCAGGTTCCAGCGGTAAGGAACTCATTTTTGATCGTATCCATCCTCAAAGATTAAACTTTGACTTTCTGTTCGACAGAACAGGAGCCATTCCAGATTCGGTTGCCATTCCGGGGTTAGGTGGACTTCCGGGTTTGGGTGGTGAAAATAAAGATGGTGTACAACCCGATATTGATACTTTAAAAGAAACCACCATGGGTTTTGATGGAAATATTCATCGAACAAAGTATTTGATTTTAAATTGGGGAAAACTACTGTTCAAGTGTTGTCTCATTAGTATGAATGTCACTTACAAATTATTCAGACCAGATGGCACTCCTTTACGTGCGGTGGCAAGATGTTATTTTGAAGAGTTTCGAGAAACTGAATTGAGATTAAGAGAAGAGAATAAAAACTCCCCTGACCTTACTCATATTCGAACTGTCAATGAGGGGGATACTTTACCTTTGATGTCCTTTAAAATTTATGGTGACTCAAAATATTATTTACAAGTTGCTAAGGTAAATGAAATTGAAAATTTTAGAAATTTGGAGGTGGGACAACAGATTTTTTTCCCACCCATCGAGAAGTAAATAAATCAATAAACACATGGCTAAAATTAATATAAATCAAATAGGAGGATATATCTCTTTTTCTATAAAAACAGAGAGAACTGAAATACCTCAAACTCATCAAATCATTTCAGTAGATGTATTAAAAGAGATCAATAGGATTCCAACTGCAACCATAGTTATTCAAGACGGGGATCCTTCTAAAGAGGATTTTGAAGTAACAAATGGTGAAGAATACAAACCGGGAAATGAGATCGAAATTCAACTAGGCTATGATGGAAATAATGAATTGATATTTAAAGGAATCATTACAAAGATTGCCATTAAAGCAAGAAGAAATGGAGATTCCGTTTTAATCGTTGAAGCAAAAAACAAAGCAATAAAAATGACGGTGGGAAGAAAAAGTAAATATTTCTATGAGTCAAAAGATAGCGATGTGATGTCAGAAATTGTGGAAGCGTATGGACTTCAAACGGATATAGAAGATACCGTATTTGAACATCCAGAAGTGGTTCAATATCGTTCAACTGATTGGGATTTTGTTATCTCGAGAGCAGAGGCCAACGGAAAAATTTGTTTGGCAGATGATAATAGTTTTATCGTTCAAAAACCTGATCCAAACCTATCTTCAACGGCAAATTTAAATTATGGACAGAATGTTTTTTCCTTCGAAGCTTCGATAGATTCTAGAGACCAATTAAAAAATGTAAAAGCTCAAGGATGGGATTTTAGCAGTCAAGAAATAATTGAGGCAGAAGCTGAAGAACCAAGCATTAGTGGAATGGGAAATTTATCAGCATCAGAACTAGCTGATGTTATTGGAACTGATCCTTTTATGATTTCTCATAGTGGAAAAACAGATCAACCAGAATTAAAAGCTTGGGCAGATGCGCTTTTGTTAAGAAATCGATTGGCAAAAATTCAAGGTAGATTGAGGATGCGAGGGATCGCAGGAATTATTCCTACTCATATTATTACGTTAGAAGGATTTGGAAACCGATTCAATGGTGAAATTTACGTCTCAGGGATCAAACATCAAGTAGCGGATGGAGATTGGACAACAGACATTCAGTTTGGAATGAATCCCGAATGGTTCACCGAGACTTACGATATAAATGAAAAAGATGCTTCAGGCCTTTTTCCAGCAATACAAGGATTACAAAATGGAATCGTCACTCAATTACAAGATGATCCAAATGGGGAAGAAAGAATTTTAATCCGATTACCGATTATTAATTCGGAGGAGCAAGGCATTTGGGCAAGAGTCGCTAGTCTTGATGCAGGAGAAAATAGAGGAACATTTTTCAGACCTGAAATTGGTGATGAAGTCATTGTTGGATTTATCAATAATGATCCAAATGATGCTATTATTTTAGGAATGATGAACAGTAGTGCAAAGCCAGCACCACTTGTCGCCTCTGATGATAATCATGAAAAAGGAATTTTTACCCGAAGCAAAATGAAAATTCTTTTTAATGATGAGGATGAATCAATTACTATCAAAAATGATCAAGATAATCAAGTCTTAATTACTGATTCCTCCATTGAATTGTCCGATAAAAATGGAAATAAAATAATTATGAATGAAGATGGTATTGAAATCAATAGTTCGAAAGATATCATTCTCAAAGCAACAGGTGATTTAAAAACAGATTCCATTAATGCAGAAATAAGTGCCAATGCAGAAGCCAAAATATCGGGATCTGCTGGAGCAGAATTATCTACCAGCGCAATTGCAGTTATCAAAGGTTCCTTAGTTCAAATCAATTAAAATAAAAAATATGCCACCAGCAGCTAGAATCACCGATATGCATGTTTGCCCGATGACAACCGGACCAGTTCCTCATGTAGGCGGTCCAATCCTTGGCCCAGGAGTACCCACAGTTCTGATTGCGAGTATGCCTGCTGCGGTGGTTGGTGATATGTGCAGTTGCGTTGGGCCTCCGGATACTATTGTAGTTGGTTCAGCAACAGTTATGATTGGAGGAAAACCAGCAGCTCGCATGGGTGACTCAACGGCTCATGGAGGTTCTATTGTACTTGGGGCACCTACGGTGATGATTGGTTAAAATATTTACAACAATACATTTACATTTTATAAAAATGGATTTAGAAAAAACTTTCTTAGGAACGGGCTGGAGTTTCCCACCAAATTTTGACCAAAAACTCAAAAGTGTAGAACTTGTTTCTGACAAAACTGATATTGATCAAAGTTTAGAAATTCTACTTTCCACTAGACTTGGTGAAAGGGTTATGTTACCTAAATATGGTTGTGACTTAAGTGATTTAGTTTTTGAATCCATGAATACCACCTTCGAAACTTACATTACCGATTTAGTGCGTTCTGCTATTTTGTATCATGAGCCCAGAATAGATATGGAATCACTAGAGTTTGAAAATGATCAAAATGAAGGAAAACTTTTAATCATTATTAACTATAAAGTTAGAATCATGAATTCCAGATCAAACTTCGTTTTTCCTTTTTATAAAAATGAGAAATCCTTAGAGTAATTTTTTGCCAAAAATTTTTTAATCAGTCAGATTTGCGGCAAAAAAATAAAACCCAATAATCATATTTTCCAAATGAAAAAAAATTGCGAACATAAAAATCCTCTCCAGCGAGATGGCTATAACCAAACCCAACGCTTTAAAAAAGCATTGGATCCAAGTTATGCCCCTCTAGATGATCGATCAACTGAGGATCTTTTACAATTCGCTTATCGCTATGCAGCACAATTAAAATTCTTCGATCTGCCCTCCAACTTAGCTGAAGATAACACCGCCGAGGAAAGCAATTGGCAAGTTTTTTTTGAAAAAATTAATTCAACATCTATCGAAGAAAATGAATCCTCTTCGAAAAACGATCCTCACTTTACACTATTTTTATGTTTCCTGAAACTCTTCAAATTTGCTCAAAATCAACTCAACGATTTGACGGAAGCTCATCTTGATTTTTATTATAAAAAAGTATTACAACTTCAGAAAAAACCTGAAACTCCAGATCGAGTTCACTTAATATTTGAATTAGCCAAAAACGCTCAAGAACAAATGATCCAAGCAGGAACGCGATTCAAAGCAGGCAAGGATGATTCTGGCGTTGCTATGGAATATCTTGCAGAGGAAGATACCATCATCAATAAAACCACGGTCGAACTTTTAAGAACCGTTCGAAGAGAAAATGATTTTATCCATTTCGCAGCAGTAACTAATTCAGGAGACGGTATGGGTGATGAACCAATCGAAGAGGGGAATTCTTGGAGCGCCTTTGGGAATTCTGATTTGCCGATTACTACACCAGGCTTAGCACTCGCCTCTCCAATTTTAGATTTAAAAGAAGGCTCTCGAGAAGTAGTCATCGATTTTAATCTATCGAGTCTAGAGAATTTAGAAACTATCTCAGAAAATATAAAAGATAGCTTTGAAATATTCGCTAGTGGTGAAGAAGATTGGTTAGGCCCATTTGCTTTACAAAAAAAATCGTCCATCAAAAAAATCAGAGGATCAGCTAATAATTATTTGATGCAACTAATTTTTGAAATTCCGAATGAGGAAGAAGCAGTTGTCCCTTTTGCATCTGATATTTTGACTGGTGAGTTCAATACGACCTCCCCAATGCTTAGGATTCTAGCAACAAATCCCGACGTGTACACCTTGTTAGAAAATAGTAATTTGACTTCATTAAAAATCGAAACCATCGTCCAAGGTGTCAATACATTAACATTAGAAAATGATTTTGGTAAACTAGATCCTACTAAACCATTCATGCCTTTTGGATCGGCACCAAAACTAAATGCTAATTTTTATATCGGCTCTCCAGAAGCTTTCACTAAAAAACTAAAATCATTTAATCTAAAAATGCGGTGGCAAAATTTACCTTCAGGTTTTGCAGGGCATTACAACCAGTACAAAAATCCCCTTAAAAACATTGAGAACAAAGACTTTAAAGGGAAGCTTCAAATTTTAAGCAGAAACAATTGGAATAAAACTTTTGACTTTGATTGGTTTAATCAATCGCTTTCCAATCCTGAAAAAAACGTTTTTATTGATTTCATGGAAAATGAAGCCGATACCATCGAAGATAAAAAACGAGGATTAAGGTTGAGCCAAGATTCCAAAAAGTCGAACCAACGGTATCGCCAAAGTCACTTACGGGTGGTAAAAAAAAGAAGTATAGTTCGATTTTTCGAAGATGGAACAGAACGAAAAAAACCAGTTCGCAAAAAGAAAAGAAAGTCTAATTGGATTAGAAATAAAAAAAGAAAAAGAAGACGGCAAAGATCATTTAAATTAAGCACTCAGCTAAAAGATGGATTTATTAGATTAGTGCTAAGACAAGATTTTGGGCATTCACAATTCACTAGTTTATATGCAGTTGCTATTGCTAAAAAAGTGGAAAACGATAGAACCGTTTTGCCAAAGGAACCATATACTCCCACCTTGGAATCCATCTTTTTAGATTATCATGCTACCACCGATGAAGTAAAATTAAACTCAAGTGTAGCTGATAAAAATAGTTTTGAAGATCGAGAAATTCAACTTTTTCATTTGCATCCTTTTGGTCATTCTGAAGAGCATCCATACTTAAAAAAAGAAATTCCTTTTTTAAATGATCAATCCATTTCGATTTTTCCCGAAAGAGAATTTCAAGGTGAATTTTATGTAGGATTGAAAAATATCGAACCTAATCAATCATTAAGCCTACTTTTCCAAATGGACGAAGGAAGCGCAAATCCTGAGTTGGAAAAACAGAATATTGAATGGAGTGTCCTTGCCCATAATTATTGGAAACCACTTGATGAAAATCACCTTCTGTCGGATCATACCAATCAACTATTAACCTCTGGAATTGTAAAATTAATTTTACCGAAAGAAGCCACCGATGAAAATACCATGCTTGATGAAGATCATTATTGGTTACGTTTGGCAATCAAAGAAAAGTCTGAAGCCGTTGCAAAATTTATTGGAATTCACACGCAAGCAATGCAAGTGGTATTTGAAAATCATCAAAATGATCCACTACATTTAGAAACAGCTCTTCCTGCTCAAACCATTTCAAAAATGGTCAACCGAATTCCTAGTGTCAAAAAAGTAAATCAACCCTATGATTCTTTTGGAGGAAATACGCAAGAGAGTTCCAGTAAATTTTACACTCGAATAAGCGAACGATTACGACATAAAAATAGAGCCGTTTCCATTTGGGATTATGAACATTTAGTATTGGAAAATTTTCCAGAAATATATAAAGTAAAATGTCTGAATCATACTTCTTCCACTAATGAATTTTCCCCAGGAAATGTTTACGTCATCGTTATTCCTAATTTGAAAAATCGAACGACGTCCAATATTTTAAAACCAAAAGTAAGTTCAAATACTCTTTTGGAAATTGAAAATTTCTTAAATAAAAAAAGCTCCATATTTACTAAAATCGTGGCACAAAACCCTGACTACGAGGAGATTATACTAGAATTCGAAGTAGCATTTCATCAATCTTTGGAGTTTGGATTTTACAAAAAACAGCTCAATGAAGACCTGAAAAAATTCTTGACTCCTTGGGCATTTGATGAAGGAAGAGATATACATTTTGGAGGACAAATTCATAAAAGTATTCTAATTCATTTTATAGATGGATTAGAATATGTTGATTTCGTCACGAATTTTACTATGTATCACCAAGACGAAAATGGCATCAAATCCAATAAATTAGACATCATCCAAACGAGTACCTCAAGAGCTATTTTAGTCTCCACCGAAAACCACATAATTAATCAAACTCAAGCCAACACCGTTTGCCAATGATCGATCCAATTACCATATCAAAAGCAAAACCAACCCAACCTGCTGAGGACTATGAATTCCTGAGAACCGAAGGATTTAAATATATTGAGCAATTGGGAAGTGACCTATGGACTGATTATAACACGCATGATCCTGGAATCACGATTTTGGAAATACTTTGTTATGCGATAACTGATTTGGGAAATCGTACCTCCTACCCGATCGAAAATCTTTTGGCTACAGAAGAGGATAATTTAGAAAATATGCACGCTCAATTTTTGAGTGCAGCCAAGATAATGCCTTCTTCCCCGATCACAGAAAATGATTACCGAAAATTGTTTATTGATATTCCTGAAGTGAAAAATGCTTGGTTATCAAAGGCAAAGGTCAATTATTTGGTCGATTGCAAAGACAGTAAGATTGTTCGAAAACTCGAAAACGAGAATCACCAATCAAAGGAAATTGAAATAAATGGCTTATACGACATTAGATTAGAGTTGGACGAAAACCTAACTAAATCCCAAATTGAAAGGGTCAAAAAACAAGTCCGATCTATTTACCATCAAAATAGAAATCTTAGTGAAGATCTCGAAAACATTTCGATAGTTCCACAGCAACCAATTATGATTTGTGCAGATATGGATTTAGCTAATAATGCTGATATTGAAACTGTTTACGCACAAATCCTTTTTGATCTAGAACAATATTTGACTCCAAATATCAAAAGGTACTCGGTTAATGATTTATTGAAAAAAGGAAAATCACCTGAAGAAATTTTTGAAGGAACCTTATTAAAAAATGGTTTTATTGATGATGTTGTATTGGAAAATTCAACCCTTCGATCGAATGTATTTGTCTCTGATGTGATGCGAGTAATCATGAATGTGGAAGGTGTTCTAGCTATTCGAAAAATTTTCCTCAACTATTCTATCCCTGCCGATCGACCTTCCAAAGAGGAAATTGAAAAACAAGGTTATAAGTGGTGTTTAAAAATAAAAGAAGGACACCAACCGGTTTTAGATTTAACAAAATCGATTAATAACCATAATTCTAACAATACATTTACAGAAGAAAATCCTCCAAAATCTATTTTCAATTTCTTTAAAGAAAATATCCCATTCATTCCATTAAAAGAGGAACGTGATGAGATTTTATTAAAATTACATAAAGCAGAAGATGAACAATTAATCCAAGTTTCAAAGACTGAATTAGATCTTCCCATGCCATTAGGAAAATACAGAAATGTAGAAAATTACACTTCTATCCAAAATGATTTCCCTCAAACTTATGGGATCGGACAAGCAGGTTTGCCTAGTCAAGCTACCGAAGAAAGAAAAAACAAAGCCAAACAACTGAAAGGATACCTATTATTTTTTGATCAAATTTTGGCTAATTATTTTTCTCAACTAGCTAATATCCCTAATCTACTTTCACCAACCAATGGAGATCGTAAGACCTTTTTTACTCAGAAAATAAAAGACGTTCGAGGAATCGAAGAATTATTTTTTGATTACGAAAATTTGGATAAAATACTTTCTGAAGTCACCGGCGAAAGAAATGATGCTGATACTTCCGATCTATTTACAGAGCGGAAAAATAAACTACTAGATCATCTATTGGCTCGATTCGGAGAGAGTTTTAATGACTATGTGATCTTAATGCATCGCCTATTTAGAAGGAAACGAGCAGATCGAGAATTAATTCGAGATAAAATTGATTTCATCAAAGAGTACCAAACGATCAGTAAAAATCGAGCAAGCGGTTTTGACTTTTGCAACCAATTTTTGACTAATGAAACTGGAGAAGAAATAGAAAATAAACTTTGGTTCAATCAGACGGATATCAATATCCCTTTGCAACAAATTAATGTTTCCGGAATAGTTCATCGGGTGGCAAGACTGGCAGGTATTTCTAACTATAAACGTCGAAATCTTTCCCATATCGAATATGATATTTATGAAGAGAAAGATGATGATCAGGAAAGTGAATTACGTTGGCGAGTTATCGATACCGATAATGAAAAAATTTTATTAAGCGGAAGTTTGCACTATGAAAATAAAAATGCAGCAATCGAAGAAATGAAACAATCTGTCGAGTTGGGTATGTTTTTCCAAAATTATCAAATGCTTGAAACGATTGATAATCGATTTTACTTTAACATCATTGATGCTCAAGGTGAAGTTGTTGGTCGCCGGATTGAATACTTTAATTCTCCTGACGAACGACTTGATGCGATTGAATATTTAATCGATTTTTTGAATGAAAAATTTAGCGAAGAAGGATTTTATGTAATTGAGCATGCCCTACTTCGACCTCGAAAGTCGACTGATCATTTTATGCCAGTTTGCACCGAAGCAGATTGTTCTATTTGCGAACCGCTTGACCCTTATTCATTTCGAGTTAGCATTATTTTCCCAGGTTATACTCCTCGATTTTCCAATCTGGATTTTAGAAAATATATGGAAAGATTAATTCGAATGGAATTACCAGCTCATATAATGGCACGTATTTGCTGGATTAGTGAAGGGCAAATGGGCAGTCTCGAAAAGCGCTATCGGAAATGGCTAGAATACAATCAAAATCATTATAACAAACCTCGCTTGAACAATAAATCGTTGAATGAATTATTGGAAATCCTAAGTGATCTTCATACGATTTACCCTCCAGGAACTTTACATGATTGTGAAGAAGGAGATGATGAAAACCCAATAGTTTTAGGACGAACTCATCTTGGAAATCAATCTGAAATTATTCGATCAAACGATGACGAGAATTTAGAAGAAACAGATTAACCTCAAACTTGCAAAGAGGATTTTTCTATATCACATAAAGCGCATCCTCTCTCTTTTAGACCTAAAAGCACTTTAAAACTTAATACGGTTCAAAATATCAAAAAACCATTCTTATGAAAAATATACCCATCAAACTGAATCATCTAGTCGAAGAATTTCATTATTTCGAAGATAACCAAGTCTTGACTGCTTCCCATCTTAACACGGTAGTTGATTTCCTAGATCGACGTGATCGAATGACCAGAACAAAGTTAATTGGCACCGGAATCGTCTGTGGACTTGAGGTCAATTTTGTTAATGCTAACAAGACTATTACAATTTCAAAAGGTAGTGCAATCACCTCTGATGGAGATCTTTTGCATATAGATAACAACACTACTTTCTCACACATCAAAGCCTTTGAAGATGACAAAGCGAAGTATGAATTATTCCTCAATGGGAGTTCTCCAGTACCTCTCTTTCAGTTATTTACTGCTGACTCAAAAGAGGAAAATACTCATAGCATGCGAGGCCAAAATAACCCAGTAAAAAATATGGGAGAAATGGTTTTGATCCTATATTTAAATAGTTATTTAGAAGCTCCTGAAGATTGTACGGAAGTCGATTGTGAAAATCAAGGAATGCGTCAACGAGCTAAATTAACACCACTTTTGATTTCCAAAAACCATCTCGATTTAATTGATCAAAAACCTGCAAATCCATATTTTTCATTGCCCGAAGTTAATATCCAAAGAGTTAATTTTCATCAAAGTGTAATTACGCATGAAGAAAATTTACTAGCTCGATTTAGAACCGCAATTCAGCTAAGTTCTCCTAATTTGATTGCTGCTATTTTAGAAACCTGTGGAAACAAACAAGGTGATTTTTTAAGAAACCTAGTGACTGGAATTTATCCAAATCCAGCCTCAGTTTGGCGAAGTAGATTAAATTCAATATTTCAAAATATCAATATTAATGATCGAGCTGATGTGCTTTACATTTATAATTTCATGAAAGATTTGAAAGCGGCTTATGATGAATTCAAGGAAAGCATCTTCAATTTATGGACGGAATGTTGTCCAGACGCAACTTTGCATCCCAAACATATTAACGTACGAGAAATCTTATTGGAGAATGAAAATATCCCCGCACAATATCGTCATCATTTATGTGAGTCTCCCATTTTTAATCAGCACCATCAAAGTGTCAAAAAATCACAATTTTTACATCAAAGAATAAATGCTTTAATTGAGCATTTCGAAATACCAAATCACCAAAACTCCGCTATTCAAATCACTCCTTCCAAGTCCGGAAATGTATTGTTAGGAGAAAAATCAATTCCTGATTATTACAATGCTAAGAACTTTACGTTGAATCGATTTTGGAATTATGAAAAAACAATTCGCAACCAATTCAACTCTATTTTGAGCTCTCGTGCAAGGCTATATGATGGTTCAGAAGTTGCTCAAAATCCTTTGCTATTTTCATTTGACAAATTAGATTTTTTAAGAATTGAGGGTCACTTAGGAAAATCAAAAGCAGAAGTAGAAAAGCAATTAGAAGGTTTGAAAAAAAGGCATAATTTACCGTTTAATGTAGTTGCTATTCAAATTCAAGATGAGATAAGAACGATACGGTTACCTAGATTGAGGTTCCCAGCAGTAGATATGTTGTTCCATCATTATCGAGAAGAGTTCAATTCCAATACCAAAATTGTCGATAAATTTCATCTGGATTTAAAAGGTACTTCGGCAGTTCAAGTGGCTGATAAAAATACTCCTGAAGATGTCATGCGGGAAAATCTTGAGCGCTCAAAAGTAGAAATTAATAGTATGAAAGATGAAATGGAAGCTGCCAAATCTCATGTCAAAACTAAGATGGGTGCTTTCGATCAAAACTACAAATTGTTCAAAACCAATTATCAAAAAGCTGCGATAAAAGGAGATTTAATTCATAAAAATGTATTTGAATATACTCAAACAAAATATGAAACTCCCATGCAAAAATTCGTTTTGGATTATAAATTCAATCGTTTCGATGGGTTGATAAAATACTTTAGAAAGAAAAAAGAAAAGGTACAACAACAATATATTTTTGATAATTTTTTCAATCAAAATCCAGGTCTTGAATCCAAAGGTGGCGTTCCGATGGGAGGTACTTTTGTACTCGTTTATATTTCTGACGATGATGAATCTAAACAGAGAATTGTTGCTGATTTTTGTTTGCCAAATTGTTGCGTGATTGAAACTGATCCTGAAATTGAGCCTAATGAAATTACAGAAGAAGAAATTGAAAAACCAACCATTACGGAAAAATTACCTGACATCAAGTTCATCGAAAAAATTGATTTATTTAAATATTCTCCGATCAAATCAATTGTCGATTACAAAGTTGATTTTACCAAAGTCGATTTAATTGGTCAAATAGATGCAATTAGATTATTAAATACTGGAAATATAAACCTTGGTGACAAGAGCGGAAATTTAGGATTGTTGGGAGAAATTCAAGACCCCAATATGCGAGGGTTACTGATGGCCATGGATACGACTGCTGAAGGAATTCGAACCCTTGAATCTAAAGAAACTAGAACTCAAGAAGAAGATGCCAAACTAGCCTTTCTTCGTGATAATTTTGATAGTAGTTCAGAATCTATTTTAAATTATGTTGGAGCAAAAGGCAAAGACCTAGATCTTTCTAGTGATGAAAGTCGAGCTTTGGAATTCATCGGTAAGTCAACTGAATCTTTTAAAGAAAAGGATAAATACAAAAAAATTAATAAGACAACCAAAGAACAAGAAAGTGCAAATGCCAACAAAACTGTCATCAAAGCAAAGGTTGCAAAAAATATAAAACCCAAGAAAT
>CAYGRM010000039.1:0-27140 GCA_964352225.1 uncultured Saprospiraceae bacterium
ATTTTAAAAAAAACAACTAACAATTGTTAGTTTCTGAGAACAAGATTTTAAACTATGTTGTTTAAATAGCAATAAACAGAATTTAAGATATGACATTTATAATCATTTTTTTATGTATCGTTTTAACCGCTGTCGTTTTAGTACAGTTGGGTAAAGTAACGGAACTCGCTCGCTCTATACGAGGAGAAGCTGATGCGGAAGAAGACAATAATACTCGTCAAGGAATAATTGGGATGATTTTCCTTATTGCCTTCCTAACGATCACCCTCGGATCTGCATTGTATTATAAAAATTGGATGTTAGGTTATGGTCCACATGCCTCTGCTTCGGAGCATGGGGATGCTCTTGATGGAATGTTTAATATTACTTTAGGATTTACTTATGTGGTTTTTATATTAACTCATATTGCTTTGTTTTGGTATGCTTGGAAATACCGAGGGCGTAGAGGCCGAAAAGCGTTGTTTATGCCTCATGATACTAAACTTGAGTTAGTTTGGACTGCAGTTCCTGCAATTGTAATGTGTTTCTTAGTGGTAAATGGTTTGATAGCATGGAATGAAGTAATGGGGGACGATGGTGATGAAGATATTGAAATCGAAGCTACAGCTCACCAATTTTCGTGGACTATTCGCTACCCTGGACAAGATGGGAAGCTAGGTACTAAGAATTATAAAATGATCACAGGTCTAAATAGTCTTGGCCAGGATTGGAATGATGAGAAAAATTTGGATGATATTATCGCCGACAAAATTGTTTTGCCAGTAGGGAAAAAAGTAAGAGTGCGGATTACAGCGAAAGATGTGTTGCATAACTTTGATTTACCTCATTTTAGAGTAAAAATGGATGCAGTTCCAGGTCTTCCAACTTATTTCTATTTCACTCCAAAGATTACTACAAAAGAATATAGAAAGAACTTGTCGAAGTACCCTGAGTACCAAGCTCCAGATCCGAATAATCCTGATTTGAAACTTTGGGAGACTTTTAATTTTGCTTTAAACTGTGCTGAGCTTTGTGGTTCAGGGCACTATGCAATGAAAAAAATTGTTGAAATTGTTTCAGATGAAGAATATGAAAAATGGGTAAAAGCACAAAAGTCAAACTATTTCACATCAGGGGTAAGATTTTCAGACGATGATCCATATAAGAATGATCTTTTTGATGTAGAGGATCAAGCTCAAGCTGCAGCATTCAAAACAACTTTTGAAAGTGCTTTATTGTCAAACGAAGATAAGACGATAATTTTGGATAAAGTTGAATTCGAATTTGGTAAAAGTGAGTTAACGCCCTTATCTCGATACCAAATAAATCATTTGGCAGAAGAGTTAAAACGAAATCCAAATGTTAAAGTTGAATTAGCAGGGCATACTGATAATGTTGGAACTGATGACACTAATTTGACATTCTCGGAAACAAGAGCATCTGTCGTATATAACATGTTACTACAAAAAGGTATTGATGCCGAAAGATTAGTAGCAGTTGGATATGGAGAGACTCAACCTATTGGTGACAATGATACAGATGCAGGTCGCCAGAAGAACAGAAGAACAGAAGCAAGAATTATAGCACAATAACAAAACGGAAATTCAATCCTATATTGGATTTGATCTTATAAAATTTATCATAATGGCTAGTATTACAACAACTAAAGTTTCTGAAACGGATTTGCTCATCGAGGAGTATGGTTATGATGATCACTTTCATGAGCATCATGACGAGGATAAGTTTCAGTCAAGTTTTATTACGACTTATATTTTCAGTCAAGATCACAAGACTATTGCTAAACAATTTCTTATTACAGGAATGTTTTGGGGAGTAATGGGAGCATTAATGTCGTTGGTCTTCCGGATGCAATTAGGTTTTCCTGAGGAAAGCTTGATGTGGTTAAAACCTGTATTGGGAAAATGGATTACAGTAGCGGACGGAGTAGGAACTCTGGCTCCTGAATTTTACTATGCATTAGTAACTATTCATGGAACAGTCATCGTTTTCTTCGTATTGACTGCTGGACTGAGTGGGACATTCAGTAATCTACTTATTCCATTGCAAGTAGGGGCGAGAGATATGGCATCACCGCTCTTAAATATGTTATCTTATTGGTTCTTCTTTTTAGCAGGAGCAATTATGTTTGCTTCCTTGTTTTTAAGTACAGGGCCGTTCTCTGGTGGATGGACTGCTTATCCTCCACTTAGTGCTCTGCCTCAAGCTTCAGCAGGTTCTGGAGCAGGAATGACTATGTGGACAGTTAGTTTAGTATTCTTCGTAGTATCAGTATTGCTAGGTGGTATCAACTATGTAACAACTGTATTAAATCTGCGAACTAAAGGAATGACTATGTGGAGATTGCCATTGACAATTTGGGCATTTTTCATTACAGCAATACTTGGAATTTTATCGTTTCCAGTTTTAGTTTCTGCATTTTTCTTATTGATGTGTGATAGAGCTTTACAAACTAGTTTCTTTTTAAGTGAAATATTTATTGGTGGACAAGCACTTGAGCATGTAGGAGGTAGCCCTATTTTATACCAGCACTTGTTCTGGTTCCTAGGTCACCCTGAGGTGTATATCATTATTTTGCCTGCGATGGGTATTGTATCAGAAGTGCTTTCTGTTCACTCACGTAAACCAATTTTTGGTTACAGAGCGATGGTTTATTCGATCTTAGCAATTGCCTTTTTATCATTTATCGTATGGGCTCACCACATGTTTATGTCTGGAGTGAATCCATTTATATCTAACTTCTTTGTAATCTTTACTTTAATTATTGCAGTTCCATCTGCGGTAAAAGTATTCAACTGGATTGCAACATTATATGGTGGAAATATCAGATTTAATGCCGCTTCATTATTTGGAATTGGATTCGTTTCAATGTTCATTTCAGGAGGTTTGACAGGTATTTTCTTAGGAAACTCTGCAATTGATATTCAAATGCACGATACCTACTTTGTAGTAGCTCACTTCCACATTGTAATGGGAGTAGCGGCATTCTTTGGAATGTTTGCAGGAGTATATCATTGGTTCCCAAAAATGTACGGAAGGTTTATGAATGAAACATTAGGCCGAATTCACTTCTGGGGAACTTTGATTGGAGCTTATGCAGTATTCTGGCCAATGCATTATTTAGGTATGGCAGGGGTGCCACGTAGATATTATTCATTTGATACATTTGAGAATTTTTCTCATTTTGCTAATATCAACAAATTTATCACCATTGCTGCTGTAGTCGTTTTTGCTTTGCAAGTATTATTTATCATTAACTTCTTCTACAGTATTTGGAAAGGTAAAAAAGTAACTACTAGAAATCCATGGGGAGCAACTACATTAGAGTGGACAACTCCAATCAATGCTGGTCATGGTAACTGGCCTGGAAAAATTCCTGCTGTGCAAAGATGGGCATATGATTATGGAAAAGATGGAAAAGATTTCATCTCCCAAATCGTCCCACTTGCTGATGGAGAAAAGGATAATGGGGATCATTAATAAGTAACAATTAAGAATAGAAGAATTAGTGATGTTGAGTTTTTTCAAATCACTAATTCTTCAAAAATAAGTAATAGAACATTGAGAACAAGAGTAATAAATAAGTCTAATTCAGATAGTTCCTTTCGTCAAAAAGTAGCAGACTATAACATGCTATTCAAATTTCGTTTGAATATGTTAGTGGTTTTTTCAGCTGCTATGGCATATTTGGTTGCCCTACAAGGAAATATCAATTGGACAGTTTTTATCTCACTTTGCCTTGGTGGTTTTTTAGTAACTGGAGCATCTAATACGCTGAATCAAGTACTCGAAAGAGATACGGATCCATTAATGAAAAGAACTGCTAATCGACCTGTAGCTGCTGGGCGAATGAATGTTTCAGAAGCTATAATGATTGCTGGTTTTGCTAGTATGATTGGAATAACTTTTTTGGCATATATTAATCCTTGGACAGCTGTCCTTGGAACTCTGTCATTAATTTTATATTCATTCTTATATACTCCAATGAAAAGAATTTCTCCAATTGCTGTTTTTATTGGAGCAATTCCAGGAGCATTTCCAACAATGATTGGTTGTGTTGCTGCTCAGGGAGAATTAACAGCTTTAGCAATTGTTCTTTTTGGTATTCAATTTATGTGGCAGTTTCCTCATTTTTGGGCAATAGCTTGGTTAGGTCATGAAGATTATTCAAATGCTGGATTCCGTTTATTACCATCAAAAGATGGAGAAAGAGATCACAGCGTTGGGTTACAATCATTTTACTTTGCTTTGATGTTGATAGCAGTAGGTTTAATGCCTTTTTTGATGGGAGTAACTGGTATTATTTCAGCGATCATCGTGTGCCTTGCAGGAATTCTGTATGCAGGTTATGCTTGGAAATTGTATAAACAATGTACCATTGAAGCGGCTCGAAAATTGATGTTTTGCTCCTTTTTTTATTTGCCAATAGCATTAATAGCATTGGTTATTGATAAGATTTAAAATTGGTTTAAGTTAATTCTTAAACTATAAAATAACAGTAGTATGAATGCGACTATTTTTGATAATAGACCTTCAACACAAACGAAAAACAAAATTCACCCACAGAAATTTGCTCTATGGATAGCGTGTGCGAGTATCGTCATGATGTTCGTAGGTTTTACAAGTGCATTTGTAGTTCGGAGAGCTGCTGGAAATTGGTTAGAGTTTGATCTACCAAATTTATTTTTCTGGAATGCAGGATTAATTGTTGCAACAAGCTTTGTTTTACATTTTTCAAAAGTAGCTTTTAGGAATGGTGATTTTTCGAAATATAAAAATTTACTAATTGTTGGAGCGCTGATGGGAGTTGCCTTTGTTGTTTTACAATATGAAGCATGGATGGAAATGACCAACAGCGGAATTTTTATGACAGGAAATCCAGCAGGATCATTTGTATATGTAATTTCTGGGGTACATGCTGCACATGTTTTAGGTGGATTAGTAGCTTTGACAGCAGCATTATTTCATGCATTCTCTTTGAAAAATTTTGTTACTCCACAAAGAATTCACCGACTAGATTTGACAGTAACTTACTGGCATTTCGTTGGAGTCCTTTGGTTGTATTTAATCTTCTTTTTAGTATTGAATTCATAGATATTTTAACAAATAAAAACTGAAAATTTAAAAATAGTTCATAATGGCAGATACAGCAGTACACGGACACCACGATGAGGTTGAAAGCGGAAAATGGGATGGCGGACAACGCCCCATGGATGCAAGTTATGGTAAATTGATGATGTGGTACTTCTTGGTTTCGGATGCATTTACATTCGCAGGGTTTTTGATTGCATACGGAACAATTCGTTTTAGCATGCCAGCTTGGCCTGTGCCTGATTTTGTTTTCGCAAAAGTTCCATTTTTGCATGGAGAATGGCCTTTGATTTTTGTTACTTTCATGACATTCGTTCTGATCATTAGTTCAGTAACTATGGTAAGGGCGGTACAGGAAGGAGCTAGAGAAAATAAAAGAGGTGTCGTTTTTTGGATGGCATTAACCATACTTGGTGGAGCCACTTTCCTTGGATGTCAGGCTTGGGAATGGAATACAATGATTAATGGAGAGGGAGTGACCGTTACCAAAGATCCATTTTCATCTCAATTAGAAGCTGGAACTTATGTTAGTGGTGAGGAGCTATTAGCTGAAGGTTTCATTGCAAAAAAAGCAAGTGATGCTCCTGAACTTCAAGGGAAAAACCTTGTTGCTCACGAGAGTCATACTGAAGGTGAACACCAAGAAATTATGTATTATCTTAAGCCAGGCGTCGCTGATATTGAGGATAATAGATTATTTGTGAAAAGAACTCACGATAAGACCTTCGATGAATTAAAAGCTAGTAATGAATTATCTTTTGAAGTAAAAGATCCATATTTAATTACCTATGGTCATGATACTCATTTATATGAACCAGCAGCTTTCCGAGGAGAAAATGGCCAGATTAAAGCAGAGGCCTTTGGTCCTATTGCCTTTGGTTCTTTATTCTTTTTTATTACTGGATTTCACGGATTCCACGTATTATCAGGAGTTGTCTTCTTAATCATCATTATGATTAATGTAGCGAGTGGATTGTATGCCAAAAGAAAGAATGGATATGAGATGGTTGAAAAAATTGGACTATACTGGCACTTTGTAGATTTGGTATGGGTATTTGTTTTCCTATGTTTTTACCTACTATAAATCAAGAAAAATTAATATTTTATTCAAATAATTAACTGACAAAATACGAGATTTGGATTTATTCAAATTCGGTTAAAAATAAAATTTCGAAAATGGGACATTTAAGTTACGAAGAAAGTAAAAAAGTTGTAGTCAAAGGTCTTATTCTGTTAGGTGTAGTAACCCTTGTAGAAGTAGGTATTGCTCTTTTTGCTAACGGTCATATTACTGAATCATTTGATATTGGTGATACGTGGATGCGTTATCCATATATGATGATAATGATTGGGTTGAGCCTATACAAAGCCTATTTTATTGTATATGAATTTATGCATATGAGGTATGAAGCTAGAGGATTAGCAGCAAGTGTTTTGTTACCTACTTTATTATTGGTGTGGGCGATAGTTGCCTTTTTTAATGAAGGAGCTTCTTATGGAGAGCGAAGGAATGTAGTAAAAGAAAAGGATGCAGCGGAAGTCGAGTCCACCTATAAGATAAAGAAAACCAGTATGCTCCAACAAACTCGAGAATTAAAAAAAGAAGATTTTAAATAAAAAATATAAGAAGGTGAGAATAACATTCTCACTTTTTTTTTGTTTAAAATGCAAATTCTTGACTAGGGTTTTATCTGAAAAAATAGCGGTATTTCGCAATAAAATAAAGTTTCAATGGCTAACAAAAGTAGCTTAAAAAGTAAAATACAGACATTCGCAATTCTAACTATTTTAGTCGGTTTTCCTTTATTGTCATGGTATTATCTAAACACAGGATATAATTACCAAATGGGGGCTCGAGCAGAGTTGAAGGATTATGGAAAATTACCAGACTTTAATTTTACTAGTCAAAATGGAGGAACTTATAGTTCTGATAGCTTAGAAAATACTATGGCTATAATCTCTTTTTTCGGAAAAGATGGAAAGGTCAATCAAGAGATGTTCAATGTGATGAGAAAGCTGAATACTCAGTTTGGTGATAATCGTAATCTAGAGTTATTGATTGTTTCTATTCAGTCAGAGTTAGATTCTCCTGGGGTTTTAGGCGGACTGTTTGCCGTTAATCAATTCGATGAAAAGCAACACCATTTTTTAACTACTTCCACAGATGAAATACAGAAGTGGATAGGCGAAGGAATTAAGATTCCTACAAAGTGGACAGAACAGGAGAATGCCCCAGCTGATATTTCTTTAGAGATTAATAAGTCTGGAACTATAGAAAATTATCCATTTTTTGTCCTTGTCGATCGCAAGAAAACAATTCGAAATTTTTATCATGTAGATGACGAACAGGAAGTTAAAAGAATGGTAGAACATATTGCTCTTTTGCTACCTCGAGAGGTAAAGCCAGATATTGAAATGAAAAAGAAAAAAGAACTATAATTTTACTTAATGGTGAAATTACTTCTCAACTTCTCAAATCAATTTTTGTTTATTAGTAAAAAAAGGAAATGGAAAATAGTTTACAACCCAATCGAGCTCTAGAAAAAAAACTTAACAAAATAGCTATAGTAGTTTCGCTATTAGTTTTAGCATTAGTTGTTGTCATGCAAAAAGTGACCATTCAAACTGAGATTGATTTTAGTTTTTTACCACCTTTTCATTCTACTTTAAATGCCTTAGCTGCTGTAGCATTAATTGCAGCTTTATATTTTATTAAGAATGGGAATATGAAAGCCCATCGAAATTCTATTTACTTAGCAATGGTTCTTTCTGGGATGTTTTTATTGTCCTATGTTTTATATCATTTAACTAATGATTCGATAAAGTTCGGAGATGCAAATTTCGATGGTGAAGTGGTGGATGCTGAAAGATTAGCGGTAGGTTCAATTCGATACGTATATTATTTTTTACTATTGACACATGTGCTCCTTTCGGCGATTATTTTGCCGTTTATTTTTGTAACGTTCAATCGAGCATTTACTAATCAGTTTGATCGACATAAAAAAATTGCTCGATATGTATATCCTCTGTGGTTATACGTGGCGATTACTGGTCCAATATGTTATTTAATGTTAAGACCATTTTATCCACATTAAAAAGGTACTGTATAAAACGTTGTTCATTGAACGTTTTTCCGTTATCTTTGTAATAGATATTTCAACTAGAAAAATAAGAATATCATGAAAAATAAATTTTTAAAATATTTCTCCCTTTTAGCATTAGCATTTGTACTGAATATGACTTCTGTAAATGAGATTCAAGCACAATGCCCGATGTGTAAATTATCCGCAGAGCAAAACCTTAAAGATGGTGGAACTGCTGGGAAAGGATTGAATACTGGAATTTTGTATATGTTTTCTGCTCCATATTTATTGGTAGGTGGGATTGCTTACTTTTGGTATATCAATCGTAAAAAGGAGGAAGATGAGGATGATTTTGGTGGTAAATTTTCACAGAATTAAACACCAATTTTTTCTACAAAAATGATAAATCCCGAATTTCTGATCATTCAGAAATTCGGGATTTTCTTTTTCATGTAAGATAACTATATCGCTTGATTCGTTTATTCATTATTATTTCTACTTATCATTTATCTTAAATAAGAATTTCTTAATTAATAATAGCATCATTTGGAGTTAAATATTAATTTAGACTGATCATATTTTTTGATAATTTCAAAGATGGATTTATCTTTTCCATTCTTACAATCTACTAATTTTATAAAATACAAAAAATGAAAAGCGACAAAAATATTTATAGTCCTTACCAAATTGAAGCTTTAAAAAAATGGAAAAAATATTTAGAAGATAATACCGAAATACTTAAATCTAAATTTCGTAAAATTATTGAACGCTATAATTTTGATAATCTCAAAAACTTACCCGGCCGTGAAAAAGATGTGGTCGAAATTGAGTTTAGCCATGGAAGTGGAGAATTGGATTTTGTTTTTAGAGCGAAAACATACGATGATGAATTCGACGATTTATTTAATAATGAATATTTATTTCCTCCTTTCGACTTTGCTCATGATAATAATTTTGTTTACCCACCTGAATTAGATATATATTATGAAGGCCATCGAGAATTTTTATGTGAAGCGGAAAAACGTGAATTACTTTTTACTTGGATTGCCAAAAATTGGATAGAGTGTGGAGGACAACATATTGGGATTGTCGCAGGAACTTGGGAAAACAATTCGGCTTCCACATTTAGTCTAAATTACTTTAATTGGGATTTTTGCATAGATATTCCTGAAGGAGAGAAAGGTGTGAAAATAAACTATCAATTAAATCGAGAGCTTTCAGATTTTGAAATCAGATCTAGAACTAAAATTCCCAGTTTTCAAGCTTTTAGAACTTACTGGCGATACTTTGAGAAAGGGGAGGAGTTCTATGAAATTGGTTTGTATGAATCCATGATGTCAATTCGGAAGGGAAAAATCAAAGATTTTTCGAAAGAAGAAATCCAATCAGAATGGAATTTTGATTCTAGAGGTAATTTGACAAATCAAATAGCAAAACGATGCGATGAATTAATTGATGGTGGATTCTATGAAAAAGAGCGTCCAAGTGCATTACCGAAAATGAGAAAAGATTTAATTGAGTGGGACTTTGGTTATGTTCATCGAAAAAATATCATCGTCAATAAAGAAGAGTTTGATGCTTTCGAATCTTTGAATAATATTTTTCTTCCTTCGTCCTATAAATGGTTTATTTCTAAAATGAATGAAGTTCGCCCTCATTGGCATTTGACTCATTTTAGGATAGGTTTTGAGGATTGGAAAAAGATAGAGGAAATCCATAGCTTTAAAAATCTACTAGACCATATGATAGATTTTCATTCCAAGAATAATGTCAATAAAAATTTACTTCCAATTTTTACAGATTCAGAAAATGGAATATTATTGCTAGAGGTGAAAGTAGATCGAATTTTCTATTTCTCTGAAGAAAAAGAACTCATAGATTTAGATGCTAATTTTGAATTTTTTATTGATAAATATTGTACTGGAATTTCCACCTACTTTAACTGGTTTAAATATCATGTTGAAAAAGGAAATGCGATCACTATAAAAAAGTGGTTTGATGATGGAGGGAAAATAACAGATGAAGGGATCTTAAGTAAGAGAAGTATTTTGCAAGATACTTCGGATATAAAAGTTACCAAAGTCTTACTGGAGAATGGGGCAGATCCAAATAAAGTTTATATCTATGCAGATTCTGTAACTAGAGAGTATATTGATTTATTATTTGAACATAAATATGATCTAGAAGCCAAAATGCTAGTGCAACCAGAGCTTGAAAAATACTTTAGAAGAAGACCAGGGTTCGAAGATCTTTTAAAATAATTTGGTTCTTAGACCAATCCTGTGAACTTTTGAAATACGTTTTTACCAAATAGGTACATAGGGCACATAGAAAACTGTAATTGTTCTGAGGACTATGTTTTCTATGTGTCTATGTGGTAAAAAATACTAATATTATTTTGGAGTTCCTAAAATTCACGAGAATTGTCTAAGAGCCAATAATTTTTCAAGGAATTTTTATTCTAAAAAAGGGTGTTACAAATATAAGATTAACACCCTTCCTGATATTTGGTCATTTTTTAAAATCTATTACGCTCGTGGGGGAGCATAACTTTTGTTCAATGGAATTAAAAATCCTGTAGTTAGTGCAAAGTTTTTATTTCTGAAATCTAAATCAATTACAGGAATATTATCAAGTTTGTTAAAGCCATGGGTATATCGAGCATCGATGAATAATTTAGTCCCTCCAAGATTTACCGTTCCGCCTGCTCCGATAGATGCTCCAATATCGAATTTAGAAATATTCAAATCATCAAAATCAAATTTTCGATCAATTACATTAAAGTCAATAATGAAGTTAGCAGCTGTTCTAAATCGACCACCCGAGGCATAACTCATCGTCGGGCCAGCAGTTAGATAACCACCCACTTTACCATTTCCAAAATTATATTTTGCTAAGACTGGAACTTCGAAATAGTTCAAATCAGTTGTCACTCGTACTCCCACAGGCAAAGGGATATTAGCTAATTCCAAAGGAATTCCTTCATTAATGATAAATCCTTTTTGAGTGTAATTAGCTTCGGTCTGAATGGCAAAACCATTAGCAATTCCAAACTCAGCAACTGCTCCAACCGTGAATGATTTGTTAGTTTTGATATCAGGAAAATTTGTGATTCTAATTTCAGGAGTTGTAATATTGGCAATGTTGACTCCTCCTTTCAATCCCAAAGAAACTTGAGCAAAAGTATAAGTAACCAAAAAAAGTGCGAAGGCCGTCGTGATGATTCTTTTTGCCGTATTCATAATTTCAAAGTTTTAGTGTGTTTAAACGAAATGTTTCTACTATGTTTTCTTTGATTGATATAACGGCAAGATGCATCCTTAAACCTGTTAATTGGAGTTAAGCACTTGATAAGGTTTTATTAAATAAAATGGAAATGTGTGGTGGAAGTCTTAAAAGAAGTTAAAAAATGAAAATGTTGATCTTTTAAAAGGCTCTACAATATTCCATTACTTATTTCAATGACATTAAATTATACCACATACCAGCTAATGGAATCTGGATAATCTTAAACTCCCTTCATTTAATTTCCTAAATCTTGAACGTAATGGATATCTTTAAAATTAAGAAATCTTATATTGAGGTTGTTTAAAATGACTACTAACCACCATCTTTCAGAAATTGATCGAATGGAAAAAACAAAACTAAAATGGAACAAATTATTATTATTGCTGTAGTATTATTTTTGGTTTTCTGGATCCTTTGGAAAGTACTAAAGATCCTTTGGCCTCTTATTTTATTTTTAATCATCTTTTCAGTTATAGTTGTACTTAAATTAGCTATGGAAGATATCATCAATGAAAATCAAGAAATTGGATTAATGCTACTGATTGGGGGTTCAGCTTTTACAGCTTTTAAATATGTCAGAAAACGGAAAAAATAATTAAGTACCTTGAACTGTTTGAGCAATGCTTTTAAGTAATGGTATAGCATTTTTTAATTAAAAATAAAACTCCCCCAGCTCTTAGAATTGTAACAATTATTATTTTTGAGAAGTTGGGTTTTCGGATTTGAAAATTAGAAGTTCCTTCCATTTTTCCACCTAAATTCCTCCAAACCTTACCTCCAATAAAAAAACAAATACAAAACCTAAAACTATTTTCCATTTATTTAACCCAAAAATACTAATGAATAAGTTTTGTAATACATTAACCAATGTATAAATTACATGAATGAACTTGAGAAAGCCCATATTGCTAATCCTCATTTTATTCCTGATTTCAAGGATTGATGCTCAGGACAAGGAAAGCCTTTTGGAAAATTCTTCTCAAAAATTGACTACGATTGAAGCCAATCTTGCTAAGGCTAGGCAATTTTTTAATAAACCAAGTTACTTCGATACAGCCCTTATTTTTATTGATACGATCTTGGTTTTAGCCGTTGAGCCCGATTTAGAACTTCAGCGAGCTGAAGCTTTATTGATGAAAGGAACAATAGAATTATCTAGTTTTGAACCTAGGGATCAACCCACTCGTCATTTTCTAGAAAGCCTTGCGATATATACTCGACTGGAAATTGACACCGGTATCGTTCGATGTAACCTTCAACTTGGAGTGCTTAATTATGGTCTCCAAAATTATTCAGCAGCTATCACTTACCTCAATAATATCATTGAAATTGGTTCGGTCGATGCGTATAAATTTGGTCTAGCTTTTTATCTTTTAGGGTTAAGTTATTCGGAGCTTGGGGAATTTGATCAAGCCGAAAAAATGTTTGAGAAAACACGTCTAGCTTTTGATCCACCTAATCCCAATTTTTTAGTACAATTAGAAACCTTCAGAGGTAAAATGTTTATCAACCAAGGTGATTATAAAAAGGCTATTGATCACCTTTATAATGTAAAAAAGGACTACTCAACTCAGATAGAAGCCAATAATTATACGCCTGTTTATGCATTTCTATCGACGGCTTATCTTAAAAATAAGGATTATGAAAATGCGATAAATTTTGCCCGAATAGCTTATCAAAGGTCGGTTAATAAAGATAATTACTTAATTTATATAGAGGAAGCTGAAGAAAATTTAGCAGAAGCTTTTCATGCGATTGGAAATAATGATAGTGCTTATTTTTATTTAGATGCTGTCACGGTATTGAAGGATGCTCAATCTAATCAACAAATAATTCAACGGGTAGCTGATTTAAAAAGTCAATACGAGATTGATAAAATGTTAGATGACCAAAAGGTGAAACAAGCACTTAAAGATGTCGAAGTGAAACGTAAAATAGAACAAGAGAGATTGATTAGAAATTTCTTGATTGGAGCTTTCTTGATGACATTAATTGTTGCCTTCTTATTTCTCAATCAGAGGAACAAACTCTCCAAAGAGAAAAATCGAAGTGATGCCCTATTGCTAAATATTCTACCCGCTAAAATAGCGGAGGAATTAAAGAATAAAGGACATGCAGATGCTCGAGATTTTAAAAAGGCTTCTGTTCTATTTACTGACTTTGTGGCATTTACAGAAGGCTCTGAAAAACTTTCTGCGAAAGAATTGGTTGAGGAAATTAATAGCTGTTTTGGTGCCTTTGATCGGATCACCGAAAAGTACAAAATAGAGAAAATTAAAACCATTGGAGATGCATACATGGCTGTCGGAGGTATACCTGTCCCAACAGCAGAATCCGTGGAGAATACGGTTTTGGCTGCACTCGAAATGCAGGAATTTATTACTAACCGCAGAGCAAAGAAAGACGCTAAAAATAAAATTTCTTTTGAAATGAGGATTGGTATTCATACTGGTCCAGTTGTAGCAGGGATCGTAGGAATTAAAAAATTTCAATATGATATATGGGGAGATACGGTGAATACAGCCAGCCGTCTTGAAAGTAATAGCCAACCAGGTAAAGTAAATATTAGTCAAGCTACTTATGAATTATTGAAGCATACTTCCAAATTTAGATTTGAAGGAAGAGGCAAAATAAAAGCAAAAGGCAAAGGTGAAATTGAGATGTGGTTTGTAGAAAAGGTGACTTAGCTACTCGGTTTTTACTAGTAGCAACATTATGAATTAAAAATTTCAAAGCCCCGATTTTTATGTTGGGGCTTTGAAACCGTAACAGTTATTTATTCTTTCAATTTCTCGTCAGCTTGCTGCGAGGTAGTTTAATTTAAAAAGCAAAACCTGCCCCAATTGTAAACAGTTTTTCTTCATCAGAAACAAAATATTCTCCTCTGAATAACAATGCATTTACGGGACTAAACCAAATGCCTCCACCATAGCCTTTGTGCCATTTGTCAGATACTTCATCATCTATCCAAACTCGTCCATAGTCGAATCCTCCATGAATCCCCAAAGTAAAAGGTAAAATCCGATTGGTGGAGGAGATGAGTTTGATTCGTACTTCGGAGTTGTGATAGAAAGATGTATTTCCTGTAAATCTTTCTGCTCGATATCCTCGAATGGTGGAAGGCGTTCCATTAATAGTACCGCCTATGATGGCTCCGTCGTAGAAATTAAATCTCCCAAAATTATGCTGAGTTCCTACTCGTGTGGCTAAGGTGATGTATTGCCTTCTATCTATGCTATAAAACAAAGCAAGGCTCGCTTTAAATTTTCCGACATTAACGGCATCGCCCCGAACGTCATTTTCCCAACTTAAGCTTGAGTTAAATTTTGTACCTGAATGAGTGATTAATGGATTGTCAGAGTTTTCATAATTGAATTCAAATTTTGCCCCAAGTTGTAATTTGGGGTCAAAGAAATCTGGAATAGCCTCTCCAAAACTATCGACGAATCGAGATTCATTTTCATTTCTTTCTATTCCAATTCTACGAACTATTCCTCCGATTAAGATTTCACCATTTCCTCTTGTGATTAATTTTCGCAAATTTGGATTAATATAAATCAGACTATTTTGTACTCGATTGAAAGACAATTCATCAGTTGTTTTTTGAGTTTCATTTCCCAATCCAAAAAAGTTGTAAGCAAATCGATCACCATAAAAACGTGAATCAATGGTGAAATCCATCTTCCCAATTGTTCGAATAAATTCTCCTTGATAAATTACATCTACGGAAACTTTACTAGCCGCAGCAGTAACGGAAAGGTGATGAAATTGCGAGTAAGGGAATTTTTTATAACCATACCTTACCCAATTGGCAAAGGCTCCAAATACGAATCCATCATCTGGGTTCCTTCCAATAATTGGTAATGGCATCAGGAAATCATATTCGTAATGAATATTTTCTCGATCATAAATATTATCATCTCGATGATTAGAAGTTTTGTTTTTTGCCTCTGTTCCTAAATTTAAAGTGTTGCCTTTTGGAGTATCATACACCCATGTTTTTTTTCCAAGTCCTCCAACCTTTGAACTGTCATTAAAAGTATCATCTCCCAAACACCCAATCGTTCGAATGAAAATTCCTTTTCGACCACCACCTGTGATATTAAAAATATCATCATCACCTAAGCCATAAATATTTAATTCATTCGTTTCAGATTTTAGGAAAAGCCGATGGTACACTAGTTTTTGTTTATCTCCTGCTTTATTAGAATCATATACTTTAACATCCACATCTCCATTTTCCATTCGAGTAATTTCAAATAATTCTTTTTTGTCTGTTCCATAAATATCCACCTCCTTTGCCAAATATTTATAATATTTTTTAGCAATCTCCATCATATTATCTCGACGTTGCTTGACAACTTCTTTAATCTTATCACCTGCTAGCCGCTGAGCTTCAGCTGGCATATTTCTAAAAGCTTCATCGATTATTTCATCGGTTACCTGTTCTTGGATATATTTAGTTTCTCGCTCCCAATCTTCCCAAGCCATTTCGCCAATGAAAGAATTATCGAAAATCCGACCATTGTAAGTTGTCCATTTTATATTTCCTACATTGGCTTTATAAGGTTTTAACAAACGAAGGAAGGGAACAAAATTATTAGCAATGATGGTTAAGAATCCATCATAATTAGAAAAAGGTTGATCTCGATCTCGAGGGATGGGACGATATAATTTTTCACCATCTTCATCTTTGACCAAAGACCATCGCCATTGATCATCATGTCGATCAAAATCACCAATCATGATGTCAAACATTCGACTTCGCAAAGCCCAAGCTTGGTCAACTTTGTGATTATTATTTTTAGTGATTTTTGAAACGAGTTTATCTGTATTTAAAATTTTAATCGGATTCCCAAAACTAGGATTGTCTTTCCATTCCGTGACAGGACGCTCTTCAAATAAATAAACAGCTCCTCCGTAGACATCATTATATTCTCCCAAGGTAGGTTGCTTAGGAACATAAAATAATTTTGGATTGGTGTGATAAACTTTAGCAGCATCCGCCATTTTTGGAATCACCAAAGGAGCAAAAGGGTAAGTTGCCAGATAGGTATCTTCGACAATTGAGCCTGCTAAATCCATTTGGTTAAAAGGGTAGGGGATCAAGCGGGAAGCATCTTTGGTCATGTCTCGCATCGTATATTGTCGACCTTGACTATCTTCTAATCTGACTGAATTCGTTTGACCACCACCACCACGTTTGATTGGGGTTAGACCACCTGCGTAAGTGGACAAATCTAGTACCTCAAAATTAAATTTAGTCACATAAGTTTCGCGATGATGTTTTCCCAAAAAGGCATTTCTAAACTTAGTTCCTCTCTTTACTTTACGAGTTAATAACAATGTATTTACGGAATCCTTTTTTTGATCATATTCTGGAAAATCAGTTATTTGTTCTCGTTGATAGATTTCTAATTTGTCTCTTATTTTTTTGCGAAAAATTAATTCTCCATTTTTATCTCCTTCAACTGATCTCCAAAATTCCAACCATGTGGTTCCATCTTCATAAAATTCTAATTTAGAAAATCCTTGACCACCATAAACGAATTGAGCACCGTTTCCCAATTTTGCAGGATTCTCTTTTGATCCTGCTCCACTTACAATAAATTGATGCTGATCTGCTTCGATGTATTGCAAATTATGCTCATGGCCAGCTGCAAAAATAAAACGTCCATTTTTACCTGCACCTAATAACAAAGACCTTTTCATAGCTCGATAACCAGGGTGCGCTAAATCTTGTCGACTGCCAATAATTCCTCTGCCAATGGCAGCCAATGATCCTAAACCTGGTAATGGAATGTATAAGTTTTCATTCAATTCAGTCAAAGGAAATAAATGCATTTTAGCCGTATATTTACCACCATGAGGCCCATAAGAATTTAGGGGATGGTGCATTAAGACGACGACGTTTTTATTTCGATTTTTTCTTAAAGACTCTTCAAAAAGAAAATCGAATACTCTTTTATTTTTAGCATCACAACCATCATTAATAGCTGCATCTTTATTCCAATCTCTTAAGTACCAATTAGAATCAATAATTACAAAAGCTAAATTTTTATTAACTTCCACGATTTCGGGACCACCGCAACCATTATCTGGCATGAAGTAATTTTTCCAATCATCTTCATCTTCAATTTCAGCATTAAGGTGTTTTTCAATATATTTTTCTTGACGTTTTACACCTTTTAATCCATGCCGAATCCAATCATGATTACCCGGAAGAAAAATAGGATCACCTTTGAAATCTTTTAAAATATTGAGTTGAGCATCTAGGCGAGCTTCTGCTTTTACTCGGTCTTCATCATCACTCTTGGGAGGCATTCCATACGGATAAATATTATCTCCTAAAAATACAACGTGACTATTTTTATTGGCTTCCGCTAATTTTTTTTGTAAAAGTGCTAAAGCTGGTGTAGGCGTATTTCCATCTTTTGAATTTCCTGCATCACCAATGAGGAAAACAGTATGTTCTAATTTTCCTGAAGGTGCTTCAACATTATTGGCTTTCCAATCTTTGTTATCCTTGTCATATTGCACTTTGAAAGTAGCACAAGAAGGAAGCATTAAAATAATTAGAAGAACGATAAGTGTGTGTAATGATTTTTTCATTTTTCAAAATTTCAAAATTTTTTCAATATTTTTTATTAACCACAGAATTTTCAAATTCTAATAAAGCAATTAATTAGTGAACATCTAAGGTGGAAAAGATCACAAAGCTTTTCCAAAACTGATCACAGGAAAGAATGACTCTTCTTCTGAGAATCCAACTTGCAACGAGATACTCAATGCTTCATTTAATGGAACAATGAAAATACCTGCACCATATCCTGCATGCCATTTAGTACTATTCGCCTCATCAAAATCTGAGTAGACTCTTCCTGTATCGTAAAAGGCTTTTATACCAAATTTGACTGGAACAACAGAAGTGTATCGTTGAAATAACTGCCACCGAATTTCTGAATTAAAATACATACTAGACTCTCCTGTAAATCGCTCGCCGATAAACCCTCGCAGTCCGGTAGCTCCTCCAATATTTGGTAAATGATAAAATGGAACATTACCATGAGTGATTGCTCCTCCAAAACGAACACCAAGGGTAACTGGATTTTGATGTTTGGAGGAAATATAATATTCGATAGAGCTTGAAGCAATACCATAAGTGGTAGTCTCTGGAACACCCTCTACGATCGTTCCAAATCGATAATCCATCAGCCATAAAATACCATTATATGGAAATCCACTTTGATCTCTAAAATCAATTATTGCTCTGGCTTTGACAGGAACTTCTCCAATTTGGGTATTTGCTCCAAATAGGGTTGTGTCGACAGAAAGAATTGAATTTCCGGGATTATCAAAACGACTAGTTTCGTACCCTACTAAAAAGTCAAGACTACTTTTTTTCCAAAACTGTTTTCCAATTCCTGATTCTATTGAAAACTTATTTCGAGAAAAGCGATAAAAATTTTCATCTTGTCGTTCCTCTAAATTAGCCGTGTTATTTCCTACTCCGAAAAAATTATTTCTAAATTCGGGGCTTGCTAAATCTATTTCGAAAGGAATATCCCAGTTTTTTAAAGCATGGTGAAAACGAGCAGAATAATTTGCCGCAAAGTTCTTCTCTGTGGAAGCGCTTGCATAAATTGAATGTGTACTTCCATAATCTTTTTTTCCAAATTTTTGACGAAGAAAAGTCGTCCCAAGTTTTAAACTCAACCCATTAAAGTTATTGTACGACATTCCAAGGATGGGTGAATTCCAATTGTAGTCAAATGCTGTTCGGTCGTATTCATATATTTTCTTATTCCAATGATTGACAACTTTACTTCCCTTGCCAACTTCGAATTTTGTTCCCTTTCCTTTGTCGTAAAGTAATGTTTTAGTTTTGGAAGATTTTTCTTCATCTTTAAAAACATCATCGCCAGAATTTCCTAAAACTCGGATGAGTATTTTGGATTTTCCATTTCCTTTGATGTCAAAAATATCATCACCACCTAACCCATAAATCCTTAGTTCTTTAGTTTCATTTGGAAAAAAAGTTCTGTCGTAATAGAGATCATTGCCTTTTTTCTTTTTCTTTATATTGAAAATTTTAAGGTTGATATTTCCATCATCCATTCGAGTAATTTCAAAATACTCTTTATCATTGGAGCCAATAACATCAATATATTCAGCCAAGTAATCATAATACCAGCCTGCATATTTTTCTAAATGTTTGATTCTTGATTTAAGTTTTTTGGCAATGGTCTTTCCAGATTTATCTTGAATTTCGATAGGCATTTTTAAAACGGCCTGATCTATTTCTTCCTCAGAAATATTATCTTGAATACTTCGTGCAGCTGCTAACCAATCCTCTTTGGTTGCGGTGGTAGATAAAAACCGATCCATATGAATCGCTTGATACATTAAACTTCGCAACTCTTTTTTCTTCAAATCATAACCGAAAGTTTCGATGTTTTTGATCGCCCAACTTCGATTAGCCAACCAAGGAATAATTCCATCTTGCAAGGAAAAAGTATGATCTCGATCTCGAGGAATTGGTCGGAAAAAATATCCATTTTCTTGATCATACCTCGCCCATTTCCAATTGTCTTCATGCTTACTCCAATCTCCAATCAACATATCGAAAACTCGAGCCTTGATAAATTCCTTTTCATCTAATCTATTTTTTCGAGTATCATAAAGTTTTTTGTACAGCTTATTGCTTTGATAAATTTTATCGGCTCCGCCAAAAACTTCACCTGCATCATTGGGTTTACTGGGGTTATCTTCAAGCATGCCGAGTAGGTTGCCATATCTTTTTTGGAAAGTACCCAATTTTGGATCGTCGGGCAAAATATACAATGTTGGCGTAGCGTGAAGAATATCGATTTCATCCAAAAGTGCGGCAACCGCCATGGCTCCGTAGGGACTTTGTGTCGAAGTTTGATCGCGCATTAAAGGTGTGATAAAGGTAGGTCTCAATTTATAATTAAAAGCTTTCGAAGGATCTTTGTTAACGGAACGGAAGGTATATTGAGTACCATCTTCAGCTTTGAATTTTAAGGATGTGGTTTGTCGACCACCCCCTTTTTTGTAGATTTTTAATCCACCAAAAGTATTATCTAAATCTAAAGAAGGAACCGTAACTGGTTTCGTCCAAGTCGTTCGATAATGTTTCCCTAACCATAATTTTTTCCATCCGCCACTTTTATATTCTTCGCCTGCGATGGCAATAGTATCAGGGTATGCTCGCTCTAATTTTATACTAGCTTTTTCTTTTGAAATGCATGGTGTATAGGTGAAATTGATAGGTGTATTTTCATTATTTAAATTTCCTTCGATACATGAGGAAAGAAATAAAAGATGGTTTTCTTTCGCAATTAATTCATCTTTTTCTCTTTCCCAAAAGGTAGATTCTATTTTTCCAGAATCAAAATAATTCAAAACAATGATTCCAGCTTTGGAAGAACTCAACAAGGCATTTTTGTGGGAGCTAGCATATTTCCCTTTGGAAGGAGCCCCGCTATTGATTAAATAATTTTCGCCATGACGAATAATTTGTTGGTTTTTTTCGTGAGCTGATACGTAAATTAAGTTTTGATGAAAGAAAAAAAGATTATAAAATTCTTCTCGATATTCTAGTAGATGCTCATTAGAAATATCTTCAGGTGTTCCAATGTTTCGATGGTAAGCAGTTTTAAAACTTCCCAAAACAGGAAACGGTTTTAAATGATCAAACATGGAAAAATGACCTCCGTAGTTTCCAAAAGATTCAAAGGGGTGATGCCCTGCAATGATGATGTTTTTGTCTCGGTTTTCATTTACTTCGCTCTCTAATTCTTCAGCAAAATCCTCACCTGTGATAACTGTGCAAAATCCATCTTCCGCTCGAGGCTTGTCAAAAGGATGATTCCACCATTGTGAATTGGCTACAATCAAAAGTAAGGATTCATCTAAATCATAAGTGTCTGGACCAGGGCAACCTTTTTTATTTGTCCATTCAGTTCGTTTAAAATTATTGTCTTTGATGAATGATTTTATTTCTTTTTCTAATTTTTCAAATTGCTTTTGACCTCCTTTGCTACTTTTGTTCCAATCGCGATCACCAGCAATTAAGATTATTTTTCCTTGGGGAATTTGCTCAACTGTCTTTATTAAAAATTGTAAACGCTCAAATTGAGCAGTCCATTTTTTAGAACCATATTTAGCATCTGTCAAATCCCCATTTAGAATTAAAGTAAACGGTTGCTGTGTTTTTTTCAAAGTAGTTTCGAGTGAAGTAAAAAATCCTTCATCCGAAACCGCTTCGCAAATATTTCCAGTCAAAAAAACTTGATGTTTATAATCTTTTTTTTGCCCTTGAGCTGAGTAACTTAAAGAAAATAAAAAGAAGAAAAGAATCGTATATTTTATTAAATCCATAATTGGTTTTTTTGAGAAAATGGAAAAAATATAATTCTATTTTTTTTGATGAGTATGTTCAAGTTCTTCCTTAGGAGGTGAAACGAAAATACTAATATTAAAGAATGGAGCACCCGTAGGATTAGTGTTAAACTCGTCGGTAGAAATATTTTTTGCTTCAAATTCACTACTAAAATTAAACTGGTAACCTAACTTGATACTTCCCCAAACCCAAGGTACAAAACGATGTTCTATTCTTCCAGAGAGCAGTACCTCCGCATGATTATAAGCATAATCTAAGGGAGTTAAATTTGAATTTTCATTGATATCAATGCGATAGCTTTCACTATTATATTCTACTCCAGCTAATAAAATATTTGATGGGTTGAGATTATATCTGATGGAAATCATGGCAGGCAGCACGGATTCAATTCCCCAGCGGTTATTAAAATTCTTATTGTATAAAATAAAAGGTAGGATATTATTTCTGCGAAAACTTTTTGAAATAGCTAACCCAATTCCCCATTCTAAATTTTCATTAGGCTTGATGGCGTACAATCCTAAAAACTTATAAATGGCATATTTATTATTAAAAGAAAATACAGTATTGTAATCACCACTTGAAGTATATTTAAATCGTAAGGCTAAGTATCTAGTTTCATTAATTGGTTTCGATACGATAAGGCTAAGGGAATTGTTTTTTAGTTTTTCATTATTTAGTTCTCGAAAAACAGAATTAAAATCTGCACCAACATTTTGAATGCTAAAATTTTCGGAAAAATATTGGTAGCCTACCAACATTTTAAAGTTGTCTTTGAGTACTAAAGGAGCTTTGATTTTAAATTCAATACTTTCTAATTTATCATAGGTACTTAATTGGTTGGAAAAAGGGAAATCTTGTTCATTAAAAGTACCTCCATTCATCCAACCGTAGGCTAGTACTATTCCTCGCGATTTCGACTTATTATATACTCCTGGAGAACAATAACATCTGGCTTCAATATCGTTTTCTAGTAAATCTTCAGGAAATAGATCTGGTTTGACTTGAGAAAAGGAATTTTTTCCGAACAAAAGAAGCAAAATAAAAAAGTGATATTTCATTTGAGGTTGAGAGTTTTTCGTTAAGTTTTTTATTTATCAAGCCACCATTTTAAGAAAAATTACGTATTGAATATTAAATATACTATTACCCTAATTTTAAATATTATTAAATCTATATTTTTTTAAAAAAATCAAAGGTTCTTATGCCGCTAAAAACAATTATCAGTTTAATACTTTTATGTTCATTTTCTTTTCTTCATGCTCAATTTGAAAGTCCTTATCAATGTACAAAAAAGAAAGATGTAATTATCTATTCGATCGGTTCTGTTGGACTGGGGCTTGGATATTATCTTCATGCTAAAGCTCCAGTTTTAGAAGTTGAGCAAGTTCAATTATTGGATAAAAATTCGATCAATCGCTTTGATAGAATTGCAACTTCTTATTCTTCCATGAAAGCAAAAAAAGCGAGCGACGTATTTTTCTATGGCGCTATGGCGATGCCTGCTCTTTTTGGTTTTTCTAAAAAAATGAGAAATGATGCAAAAAATATTTCTTTAATCTATGGTGAAACATTATTCCTTACAGTAGGAATTACTTTGATTACAAAAAAAACGGTTCTTCGAAATCGACCTTTAGTCTATAATTCAAATTTTGATATCAGTACTAAATTAGAAAAAAATGCTCGTTATTCTTTTTTCTCAGGACACACTTCAGTAGTATCAGCGAGTTCATTTTTTACGGCAAAAGTTTTTGCTGATTATCATCCAGATTCCAAGTGGAAACCAGTTGTTTGGGGAGCTGCAGTTACAATTCCAGCAATTACTGGATATTTAAGAGTGAGAGCTGGAAAGCATTATCCAACTGATGTAATCACAGGGTATGCAGTTGGTGCGGTGATTGGAATTTTAATTCCACAAATTCATAAAAGAAAAAAACAAAATGAGCATCTACAGCTTTCTGTGGGTCCTTCTGGAGGATATTTTAGTTTGGAGTTTTAAGATGCTCATTGAGGATGTGCGGTAAAAAATGCAAAAATAAAAGTCACCACCGTTAAAATCATCCCAACCATAAATACGGTATAACAAGTACGTAGCATTTCATATTTTTTTCCAAGAGCTTGCCCTAAATAATATAAGTCAGTCACAATTACTTTATCTAATAAATCATCATTAGAGATTATTTCAGTTACCCCTTTTCGATAATCTTCGATTTTCATATTATAAAAATTCCCAAAAAAGAAAAGATTAGATTTACCTTCTTTTACCTTTTCCAAAGGAGTCGTGCCTTGCATTTTGACGGGGCGAGTGACCAAAGCTCCATAGACGATGCTGGCTACATTTGTACTTAATAAAAAGAATGCAGGAATATATAAATGGTGATTGGTTGGAGCATAAGCTGATAATAAAGGCAAAGCTATGGTAATAATAATAGCATTGATGGTCAGAATGATATTGGCTTTATTGTCCGCAATATTGGTGAGGTCAATATGATTTCTAAGAGCAGTCTTGAACATGACTTGAGCTCCTTTACTATTATCCACAAGGCCACCAGAGCTTTTTTTCTTTTTCTTTTTCTTCCCTTTTTTTTCTTTTTTTACTTTCAAAGGTTTTTCAGAATTCAACTCTTCCATAATTTTCTTTGTTTGTTACCTGTTTAATGACGTGTCAAATCTAACGAAATTAAAATAATTTTTTTCCATTTAATTTATTATAACAGTTACTCGCAAGGCTTTTAAACCTTCAACTCCCTGCATCTTGGAAAGCACCAAATCTTCGATTTCTCCGTGAATGTAATTTTTTTCTTTTAAAAAATTGAGATAACCTAAATACTCCAATTTATCTTTTTCTGAAGTGTAGGCAATCGCAATTTTTCCTTTGACCGTTAATCTTTCTCCAGTTCCTTCAATAGTGGCTTTGTCAATTCGTTTTTTGATGATTTCATATCGCACATTATAAGCTCCATCTACATCAAATCGTTTTTCATCCAATCTGAAAACTATCGAAAGTGGATTTCCATAAACGAAAATTAACTGAGCGGTATCCAGGGGCACTTCCAAATCAGCTTTGAGTTTCTCCACTTTTCGAGTCACCTCTACCATGGTCATCAATTGCCACAAACGTAAATTATGTAAATGAATTTCACTAAAATTTCCTTGTTTCAAAAGCGATTGCCCGATATAAATATCATACTCCACTCCATCTGTTTTGTATTCATCAAAATAATGTGGTATCATTTTTTGTCCTTCTTTTTCCGCATCATTGAGCACCCAGGAAATCATGTCATTTATTTTTGCTACACTTTCTTCATATTGTTTTCGATCCTGATAAAGGAATCCAAAATTTGGATCTAATTGATCATAGTAAGAAATAATTTCAGCTCTGACTTCTGGATTACGATTTTTTATTTCATCGAGTAAGGGATGAATTTCATGTTTTATAAAATCTAATACTCGAGTTTCATCATCTGAGGTAATTCCTCCCTGAATAGATTTAATATTTTTTTCTACTTCCAATTTTTTTAAATCTAATAAAGGAAAAGTGATCTGTTGGATTGCTACTTTTAGAACATTATTGATCAAATTCAAATTGGCGATCAAGTCGGTTTGGATGGAAAGGTTTCTTAAGTTGGAGGAACCTACAATATCTGCTTGCCCATAAAGTGGGTAAATATTTTCAAAACCAATTTGATTCATATTTGAAAAGTCTGGATCAACTTCCCGTTTTTCCATAATCTCAAAAGCTTCATCAATAAATTTCCATTCTACACTTGGATGCATGGCTGTAAATTCTTCTCGCATAATCGCTTCAATTCGATTGTCAATTTCCTCTCGACTACGTAGCAAAGACATGGAAAATAAAGGAGTCACCGCTTTTAATTTCAGCTTATGAAAACTGGTCAATTGAAAAGCTTTGGGTGCTCCAATTTCTAAAATCCCAATCACCCGATTATCTTTATTCACCAAAGGGCTAATGATAATGCTATTAATTCCCTCGGTCGTCAGATCTTTAGGAAAAGAGGTTCCATCATCATAACTACTCAAATCCTCAATAATCATTTCCGTATTCCATTGACAAACTTTTTCATAAAGTGAACCTTTGTTGTTGACCGACAATATGTTTGCATGTTTGTCGGCTAAAAAATCATAACGGATTTTATATCGGTGAGCAACTTCAAATTCAGTAGGGTAGTCCAGAGCGGTAATTCCCAATCTTAATTCAGGAATATCAAAATAGGTTTTTAGATCCTTTTCGAGTTCTTTGATGTTTTCAGGTTTGACAATTGCATCCTTCTCCAGTAATTTATATTTCATTTTAGAGAGGGTTTCTTCACTTGTGATATCAATTAGTCGTTCTAAGGCAAGACCTTGGAATTCAAAATTTTCAGGAGGTAACATTTTTAGCCAGGCTTCGGTATCATAAATATTTCTAAGCAGTTGATTTATTTGCTCTTGGGTTAGTTCTTTGAGTGGTTTAGTTGGAATAACTTTTACAAATTGTTTGTCTGTTAAAGACTTGTAATGCCCAATTTTAGAAGTACCCGCAATTTCTAAAGTGTAAATAAAGGAACGATTAAGCTCAATATTTTGACCATAATGTTGGTTCAAAATAAAACAACAAGCTTTGACAACTCCCATTTTTTTGGCCACTTCCATTTCCATATCAAAGTGAATATTAAGTTGTCCTGCACTCAAAAAATCAATCATTGCGGGAGTCCTGAAGAAAGGTTCCATATAGAATGGTTTGTGAGCTGCGCCTAATAATTTTTTTCGCTGGATGGATGGAAAAAACCCACTCAAAAGAAGGTTGACCACTCGATGGTGTTTTACCAAAATGGCTTCATCTTCAATCGGTTCATGGAAAAAAGGATATTTATCTAATTGATTAAAAACCTCTCGAGCAATAATCCTTTCATCAATTTCATCGCTTTCCAAAAGATCTTCCCAATATTTTATCAATGGCACAAAACTTAACTTGGTAGGAAAAGGAAATTTTTTCATTTCTTCGATGATAGATTGACCCATTGGACAATTAGCATCGATGATATCTTTTTTAAATATTAATGCTGGTGGATTGTTGATCATTTTTATGAATTTGAATTTTCAGTTATCTCAATTTAACACTTTTTTGGGGGAATAAGTTAGAGGTAAAGAAAAAGAGGAAGAATAGATATCTTTTAATAAATGGTAAGCCAAGGTCTTTTTTTATGGTTCTAAATGAATTCATTTGGTCATTTATTAATAGTTATTAAGTTTATGGT
>CAYGRM010000040.1:0-27004 GCA_964352225.1 uncultured Saprospiraceae bacterium
CTTTGGAATTTATCCCCCTGGATTTGTCGCCGCCGTCGTCGCGCTCGCTTTCGGTTTAGCCGCCGCATCATTTTTCCCAGCCATTATTTTAGGGATTTTTGATAAACGAATGAATCGAGAAGGAGCCATTGCTGGAATGATAGTCGGAATAACCTTGATGTTATTTTATATGATTCGCTACAAAACTGGATTGATTGGAGTAATGGATCCCCGACCTTCAAGTGAGTGGTGGTTTGGAACATCTCCAGAAGGATTTGGAACGATTGCAATGTTAGTGAATTTTGTGATTTCGATGGTGGTATCTAGAATGACTCCAGCACCACCACAAGAAGTACAAGAGATTGTGGAAAATATTAGAATTCCAAGTGGAGCGGGAGAAGCTACGCATTAAATTAATGTTGAACTTTGAATATGATTACGTTTCCTAAACTTTCAAAGTTTAGGAAACGTATCAAAACATTACTTCAAAAAGAACCTAACAATGAAATTACAAATAGGAAAAACCGCTTCAGACATCATCGTTACGATTTACCTTTTAGGTACTTTATTGATTCGATTTTTTTTAGAAACACAGTTACAACGTAACTTCATCATTTCCATTATGCTTGGGTTATTTGGATTACTTTTTCTGTGGGCTTTGGTAAAAAGTAAAATTTTGAATCCAGGGTGGTTTGGACTATTAGAACCGAAAAGGAAATAATTTTTGTTTGTTAATAAAAGTGGAGATACTTATTCCAAAAGTTATATCTCCAAAATTTTAATTCATTCCGAACGTAGATTAATTTTAGTTAATCTACTTCGGATTTTTTTCCTAAGAAATTTAATTCCCTATTTTATTTTACTCTATATTGTTTTTAAAAAAGCAAATAATATGGGACAGACCTTTTATTTCATGTCTGATAAAAAAATACCAAAACTTATCGGTTTATTTTTCTTGGGAGTAATCTTACTCAACTTTCCAATTATTAATCTTTTTGGAAAAGACCAATTCATTTTTGGCATCCCGGCCTTGTATGCTTACTTCTTTTTGGTTTGGTTAGTTTTAATTATTTTTATCGCACGTACAGTTCGAACGAAACGATAAATAAAAACCAACAATTGAATGACTACGAGCATAGCAGTATTTAGCTCCATCATATATATATTATTTTTATTTTTAATTGCCTACTATGCTGATGCAAGAGCTAAGCAAGGAAAAAGTATTGTGAATAATCCTTACGCTTATGCTTTATCACTTGCCGTTTATTGCACCGCGTGGACATTTTATGGAAGTGTTGGAAAAGCTGCTTCGTTGGGTGGGCTTACTTTTTTGACCATTTATATTGGCCCTATTCTAATAGCACCGCTTTGGATTTTTATTTTAAAAAAAATAATCCTCATTAGTAAATCGCAAAGAATTACTTCCATCGCAGATTTTATTTCCTCGCGTTATGGCAAGAGTACTACGCTAGGAATCATCGTAACTTTGATTGCCGTTTTTGGAATAATTCCCTATATCTCGATACAGTTGAAAGCAATTGATTCTAGTTCAAGTATTTTAGCTTACCAAGCTGGTTGGTTAGGGAATCTACTCGATGGTTCTACATTTTATAGAGATAAGGCTTTTTTGATTGCAGGGATTCTGACTGTATTTACCATTCTATTTGGTGCTCGTCATCTTGATCCCAATGAAAGACATGAAGGGCTAATTGCAGCAATTGCATTTGAATCAATTTGGAAGTTAGTTGCGTTTTTAGCGATTGGCATTTTTGTAACTTTTGGAATTTATGATGGCTTTGAAGATATATTTAGTCAAACCTATCAAGATGAAGAACTCTCTAAAATTTTTTCCATCAAAGATTCGGTAGTAGATAGTTGGTCGTGGTCGTGGTTGATTATTTTGTCAATGAGTGCGATCATGTTATTGCCTCGCCAATTTCACGTAATGGTTGTCGAAAATACAGATCCTAAATTTGTCGAAAAAGCAGCTTGGCTATTTCCACTATATCTTTTACTCATCAATATTTTTGTCATTCCGATTGCTTGTGGTGGATTGTTACATTTCCCAGATGGACAAGTTGAGCCAGATAATTTTGTCTTAAGTCTTCCAATGCATTATGGAAATGATATGTTAGCACTCTTTGTTTACCTCGGTGGATTGTCAGCGGCGACAGGAATGGTGATCGTTGCGGTGATTGCCTTGAGTATCATGATCAGTAACAACTTAGTGATGCCAGTATTGATTCAAACATCTTTGATCAAAGAAAGTGCTAAGAAAGACTTGAGTAAAATACTAATTAATATTCGACGTGTGAGTATTGTTATGGTGATGCTATTAGCCTACATTTATTTTAAATATGTGAGTACAGAATATCCATTAGTTTCGATTGGTTTGATTTCTTTTACAGCGATTGCTCAATTTTTACCCGTAGTGATCGGAGGATTATATTGGAAAAACGCTACAAAGAAAGGAGCCATCGCAGCATTACTTTCAGGCTTTTTTATTTGGGTCATTACGTTGGGTTGGCCGACGATGGCAGACATTGGATTGTTCTCTCAGTACACCATAGAAAATGGTTATTTCGGAATAAGTTTTTTGAAACCATTTGCTTTGTTGGGAATGGATGGAACAGATCATGTTGCCCATTCTGCTTTTTGGAGTTTGTTGATAAATAGCTTTGTGTTCATAAGCGTTTCATTAAATACTAATCAGAAACCAATAGAAATAACTCAAGCTGATTTATTTGTCGATATTGAAAAATACACTCAAAAAGGAGGCGACTTCGAAGTAGTAAAACGAAAAGCAAAACTCTCTGAAATCAAAGAACTGTTGTATCGGTTTTTAGGAAAAAAATCAGGTAAGAAAATACTAAAAGGTTTTGCCAAAAAGCGAAAAATTGATTTGAGTAAAATGGAAAATGCCAATGCTGAAATCATCAATTTTGCAGAGACTCACCTTGCGGGAGCGATAGGGGCAGCTAGTGCAAAAATCGTTTTAAGATCAGTAGTAAAAGAAGATTCTATCAATTTAGAAGAGATGTTGAGTATCCTTGATCGAACCCAAGAAGTGATTCAATATTCCAAAGCATTAGAAAAAAAATCAAAAGAACTTCAAGCTACCACGAGTCAATTAAAAACTGCCAACGAACGACTCAAAGCACTCGATGAACTCAAAGCAGATTTTATTACCACCGTTACTCACGAACTCCGAACTCCGATAACTTCTATCAAGTCTTTATCAAAAATTATTTATGATAATCAAGACTTAAGCCCAGCGAAGCGAGGAGAATATTTGAGTATCGTAGTGCGAGAAAGTGAGCGAATTACTAGATTAATTAACCAAGTTTTAGATTTGGAGAAAGTGCAATCTGAAGCTGCAGAAGTCAAAAGAAAAGAAATAGATTTTAATGACTTGGTGAAGAAAACTTGTCATGGATTAGAAGAAATTTTAAATCAAAAAGGAATTACATACGATTTCGAATTTCCAAAAGAAAACCTAAAAACCTTTGGAGACTATGATCGACTCACTCAGGTTGTGCTGAATATTTTGTCAAATGCAATTAAGTTTTGTGATGATGAAAATGGAAAAATTAATCTACTTTTAACCAAAGATGATCAAACAATAATTTTAAAAATCTCAGATAATGGAAGTGGCATAAAACCAGAGAACCAGCAACTAATTTTTGAAAAATTCACTCAGCTCAGCTCTCAAAAATTAGGAAAACCTAAAGGAAGTGGATTAGGATTATTTATTTGTAAAGAAATTTTGAAACAACATCAGGGAGAAATTTATGTAGAAAGTGGAGTAGGGGCTGGAGCTACTTTTGTAATAAAAATTCCAACTTTAAATTAATAAGTACTAGTGTGAAAAATTACCTTAAAAAGATGGTTTAAATTTCTTTTTTTATTGGAAATATCTTAAATTTATTACCATTGAATATCCATATACTTTTATTAACAAAACAAGCATTATTAATGTCGGAGGGAACGAAAAAAGTTTTACTCGTTGACGACGAACCTAATATTTTAGTCGCCATCGAATTCTTAATGGAGCAAAACGGATTCGTTGTCGAAAAGGCATATAATGGAGAGGAAGCTTTGGCAAAGGCTAAAGTTTTTCAGCCCGAAATCATTGTATTGGATGTGATGATGCCAGGAATGGATGGGTTTGAAGTAGCAAGAATTTTGCGAAACACACCAAGTTCTTCTGAGGTTAAAATTATTTTTTTGACCGCCAAAGGAACTGAAGCTGACAAGATTAATGGATATAGCAAAGGAGGGGATATTTACTTGACTAAACCATTTGATAATGATGAATTGGTGATGGTCGTTTCAGAGTTAGCAGAATACGGATAGCATTTTTTTCAAAAAATACATATACAAATCTATATATTTATATAATTAAAAAATCAAAAAATGACTCATCAAATCAAGACGTTTAAAGAGTACCAGGAGACTTATGCGGAAAGTGTAAAGAATCCTGAGAAATTTTGGGACAAACAAGCTAAGACTTTTACTTGGATGAAGCCTTGGAAAAAAGTTTTAGAATCAGATTTTAGGAAGCCTGATGTAAAGTGGTTTCTCGGTGGAAGAATGAACATTACGGTCAATTGCCTTGATCGACACCTCGAAGAAAGAGGTGATGAAACGGCACTTATCTGGGAACCTAATGATCCAAGTCAACCATTCAAAACTTATACTTACCGAGAATTATATACTGAAGTTTGTCGCTGCGCAAATATGTTAAAAGCCAACGGAATCAAAAAAGGAGACCGAGTTTGTTTTTATATGCCGATGGTGGCGGAATTGACGATTGCTGTTTTAGCATGTGCAAGAATTGGTGCAATCCACTCTGTAGTTTTCGCAGGTTTTTCAGCAAATGCATTGGCTGATCGGATTAAAGATTCTTCTTGTAAAATGGTGATTTGTTCCGATTATAATAATCGAGGTGCTAAAAATATTCCAGTAAAACAAGTCGTTGATGAGGCGCTCAAAATGGGGTGCGAAAGTATCGAAACGGTTATCGTTCATAAGAATACAGGCGGTAAGACTACCATGAAGAAAGGTCGAGATAAGTGGTGGCATGAAGAGATTGCAGGTAAACGAAAGACCTGCAAGCCAGCTCAAATGGATTCGGAAGATGTGTTGTTTATTTTATACACTTCAGGTTCGACAGGTAAACCCAAAGGAGTAGTTCATACTTGTGGAGGCTATATGGTTTACACTTGTTTTTCTTTTAAAAATGTTTTCCAATATGAACGAGGAGATGTGTATTGGTGTACGGCAGATATTGGATGGATCACCGGACATTCATACATAATTTATGGACCACTTTTGGCTGGAGCGACGACCATGATGTTTGAAGGAGTTCCGACTTTCCCTGACCCAGGGCGGTTTTGGCATGTTTGTGAAAAACACAAAGTCAATCAATTTTATACGGCTCCAACTGCGATTCGAGCATTGATGGCTATGGGAGATCATTGGCCAAGTCATTATGATTTGAGTTCACTAAAAGTTCTCGGAACGGTAGGTGAACCAATCAATGAAGAGGCTTGGAATTGGTACAAAAAAGAAGTAGGAAAAAATAAATTACCTATCGTCGATACTTGGTGGCAAACTGAAACTGGCGGAATTATGATTTCGGGACTAGGAGATATTTCTCCACAAAAACCAACCTACGCAGGTTATCCTTTGCCTGGTATTCAAATGTGTTTAGTAACTGCCGAAGGAAAAGAAATCAA
This sequence comes from uncultured Saprospiraceae bacterium, assembly GCA_964352225.1. GTDB lineage: Bacteria > Bacteroidota > Bacteroidia > Chitinophagales > Saprospiraceae > CAJQQY01. Next base: position 5,721 of record CAYGRM010000040.1, read on the forward strand.
GGGCAATGGAAAAGAAGGATTATTATGTATAAAATATCCTTGGCCTTCCATGATTCGAACTACCTATGGAGATCACGAAAGATGCCGTCAAGTTTATTTTTCAGCTTTTGACAATATGTACTTCACAGGTGATGGAGCTCGCCGTGACAGGAAAGGAATGTATCGAATCATCGGACGTGTGGATGATGTTATAAATGTTTCAGGACATCGAATGGGAACGGCTGAAGTGGAGAATGCCATCAATGAACATGACAATGTGGTAGAGTCTGCGGTAGTTGGTTATCCACATGATATCAAGGGGCAAGGAATTTATAGTTACGTTATTTTGAATAAGCCAGTTGCGGATGAAGATGCATTTAGAAAAGAATTGCTCAAAGTGGTGACTAAAGAAATAGGGCCAATTGCAAAACCTGATAAAATTCAAATCGTTTCAGGTTTGCCAAAAACTCGTTCTGGAAAAATCATGCGACGGATTTTGAGAAAAATTGCTTCGGGAGATACTAAGAATTTAGGAGATGTAAGTACATTGTTAAATCCTGATGTCGTAAAAGAAGTTATGGATGGTTCGCTAGTCAAAAAGTAGCATTTACAGTTATTGGTTTTAGCATATAGTCAAAGAAGCTATTTCTTTCTACCTCAAATTCTTTAGAATTATACACACAAGTACGTAGAGTCATAGGACACATAGGTTTTTTATTTGCAAAAATAAAACCCTGTGTGCTCTATGTACCTATGACTCAACAAGTATAGCTACCACAATCGAATGATAAGGTGGAATTACGCAGTCTAGGCATGTTCATTTTTTTTCTTGATAAAAAAAAGTAGGGACATGGTAGTTCAATAATATGAGATCTACCTATTATTAAAATTTCTTCACCAATCAAAAATCTAATCTAATGAGTTATAAAGATATTTATAAACATAGTCTCCAAAGCCCAAAGAGCTTTTGGAAGCAGCAAGCTGAAAAATTAGATTGGTTTACTTTCCCTGAATCAATACTTTCAAATGATGAAGATGGATTATCTCGCTGGTATCAAGGTGGAAAATTAAACACCTCCTATTTAGCATTGGATTATCATGTCGAGCAGGGAAGGGGAGATCAAGTTGCTATAATTTACGACTCACCCGTAACGAATAAAAAAGAAAAATACACTTATCGAGAACTCTTGGAGAAGGTTTCCAAATTTGCAGGTGCACTAAAAAACCTTGGAGTAACGAAAGGAGATCGAGTCATTATTTATATGCCGATGATTCCTGAGACAGTTATTGCTATGCTCGCTTGTGCAAGATTGGGAGCAGTTCATTCCGTTGTTTTTGGTGGATTTGCAGCGCATGAATTGGCGATCAGAATAGATGATGCAAAGCCAAAAATTTTGCTGGCAGCATCATGCGGAAAAGAAATCAACAAAGTGATTCCTTACATGCCGATAATTAATGCTGCAATTGAGGAAGCCTCTCATAAGATAGATGCTTGTGTAGTTTTTCAAAGAGAAATTTTCCAAGCGGAACTTCTCGAGGGGAGAGATTACGATTGGGAAACCCTTGCTGTTGATGCATCCCAAGCTATTTACGTAGAAGTAGATTCGACTGATCCATTGTATATTTTATACACTTCAGGTACGACAGGACAACCCAAAGGAATTGTTAGAGATAATGGTGGACATGCGGTGGCGATGAAAAATAGCATGAGTTGGGTGTATGATGTTCAGCCTGGAGATGTGTATTGGGCAGCCTCTGATGTAGGTTGGGTAGTTGGACATTCTTACATCGTTTATGCTCCATTGATTCATGGATGCACGACGGTTTTATTTGAAGGGAAACCAATTAAGACTCCTGATGCAGGAACGTTTTGGAGAGTGATAGATGAATATAAAGTGAAGGTTTTATTTACTGCACCGACTGCTTTTCGAGCGATAAAAAAAGAAGATTCAGAAGGTGTGCTTTTTGGAAAATACGATACATCAAGTTTAAAATATCTTTTTTTAGCAGGCGAAAGAACAGACGAGGCCACTTATCATTGGTTGACAAATTTAGTAAAAGTACCAGTCATCGATCATTGGTGGCAGACGGAATCAGGTTGGCCAATGTTGGCCAATATGGCTGGAGTAGAATTGAAAAAAATAAAACCAGGCTCTGCTTCACAACCAGTTTTTGGATATGATATTCAAATACTGGATGCTGATGGCAACCAATTACCTCCGAATACCGAAGGAGCAGTAGCTGTAAAATTACCTCTTCCTCCAGGTTGCCTTCCAAATTTATTTAATGATACTGATCGATTTAAAGAATCCTATCTTTCCACTTTTGCAGGATATTATTTTTCAGGCGATGGAGGTTATGTCGATGAAGATGGATATTTTTTCATCACAGGAAGAATAGACGATATCATCAATGTGGCTGGCCATCGACTTTCGACGGCGGAGATGGAAGAAGTTTTAGCCTCGCACTCAGCGGTGGCAGAATGTGCGGTGGTTGGAATTGCTGATGAATTAAAAGGACAAATTCCTGTTGGGTTTGTGGTTTTAAAATCAGGAATTGAGATCGATGAAAATGATTTAGAAAAAGAATTAGTCCAAATGGTGAGAAATAAAATTGGGCCAGTTGCTTCCTTCAAGCGTGCAGTCGTCGCTCAACGATTACCTAAAACTCGCTCTGGAAAAATTCTAAGAAAAATCATGCGAAATATGGCTGATGGAAAATCATTTAATCCACCATCAACGATTGAGGATATGAGTGTTTTAAATGAGATTACAGATTTATTAAAATCAAAAAAGGTAGGTTTAGTATCGGTTTGAATTTTCAAAATTTAAACTTTCCGATTTGATACGAACTCTATTTTTAACGACTTCACAAAAACTTGTGAAGTCGTTTTTTTTTGCCTCACTTAATGATAAATCACCTCTTTAAAAAGCGCACTACCAAATCAATACGCACTACTTAAAAATTACTTTTTCAATTTTTTTAATAAAAAAAGATCCACTTGAAGATCCAGCTCCGTACATGAAGATGTAGAATATTTAATCACATTTTAAAAATAAACTTAAGAAAAATGAAAAAGAAAAATTTATTAACCCTAGCAGGATTATTTCTAATGGCAATTGCAGGAGTGGTGTGGGCAGCGGATCATATTGATGCGCCAGGTGTTGCCTCAACTAGTTCTGATATCACAGACTACTACGCTTTCCAAAGCCCAGAAAATAATGACAACATGGTTTTTGTAGCAAACTTACAAGGACTACTAGATCCTACAGCAACTCAATCTGCCTCATTTGATGAAAATGTAATGGTAGAATTTAACATCGACAATACTGGTGATGCAGTTGAAGATTTAGTCATTCAAGCATTAGTAAAAGATGGAGAGTTGATCGTATATGGGCCAATTGCTCCAACTTCAACAGGTTTGACAAGTGCGGTAGAAACAGGTGGGACAACCAATAGAGTAAGTGTTACAACTTATGGTTCAAATCCAACCATCGGTTCAAGCAATGGCATCAAAATTTTTGCTGGACCAAGAGACGATCCATTCTTTATGGACTTTGCACAGTATGGTGAAATCATAGCTGGAAATGCAACTGGATTTAACAATCCTGGATCAGATACTTTCGCTGGAACAAATGTAATGTCTATCGTAGTAGAAATACCAAAATCAATGTTAGGTTCTGCTGCAACAATCAACACGTGGGTAGAATCAAAAAGAAAAATCTAATCCACTTTTTTCCAAACAAAAAAAATGAGAGAAGGCAATTTTAAAAAGCCTTCACACAACCAAATCTTTAACTTTTAAATAAAATAAGAAAATGAAAAATATATCTTTTTTGGCCATGTTGGCCTTATTATCAATGATGACTTTTTTAAGCTGCGACAAAGACGATGAAATGATGGATGACGTGATGAATAATGACATGTATGTGCAAGAAGACCAGATGGGACGACCTGCGATCAATACCGTTTTTGTGACTAGTGCAGATAAAGATGCCTTTAACACCACTACACCTTCAAGGCAAGGTGATGCTTTTGCGAGCAAATTTGAAACTCAATTATTAGCACTTAATCCAGGTTATACCACCAATGCTTTAGGTTGGGATGCACCTACTTTTACTGGGGCTTTGGCAACGGATGTATTATCAGTATCGACTTCTGGAACGACTACTTTCTTCGATGGAGTGAATGTTTTGACGGGAAGACAATTAGGCGATGATGTGATCTCTGTAGAGCTGTTATTAATTTTTGGTGGTCCAGATGGATCAGCTAACCCTGCGCTTACAAACGATAATGTCGATAGTAATGATAAAGCATTTTTGAATACGTTCCCATATTTAGCTAGCCCTCACTAGTTAAATTTCCCCCAAACAAATAAGTGGTTTTCTAAAAACTACTTCTATTCAGAAAATAAATTAATTCGATTTTAATTGCATGTGATAATTCTACCTGCCTCAGTTTCTTTTTGTAAAAAGGAATTGGGTGGGTAGAGTTTTTTTAAAGCAAAATGATTAAGAATAAAAAATTAACAACATGAATTATATTAAACTAGGTTTGATCTGCGGCACAATTATCATCATTACTTTTGCTGTTCAATCCTTTCAAAAATTTGAGATTAACTCTGCTGATTACGAAAAATTTCTTTCTGAAAAATGGTTGAATCAAGAGGTAGAAAGATTGGATCAACAATTTGATTTTTGGGAAAATAAATTAAATGACGCCCCCACGAATCAAGTTTACCAGCAAAAAATCGCAGCACTTTCTGCTGCCAAATTTAAACTAACTGGACAGATAAATTATCTGCATCAATCTGATAGTCTATATCAAGAATTGCACAATCGATTTCCTTCCAATGTAAATTACTTGCATGCCTTGACTACTAATTCCATTTCAAAACATTCATTTAAGGCAGCCGAAGAGTATATTTATAAAGCTTATGAAATCGGAGAAAAAAAATTCGTTTCTACTTTACTCTTGACCGATGTTAATTTGGAAAGGGGAAGTTTTGAAGAAGCATCAATGAATTTAAAAGATATTGCTTCCCAAAAACATTTTGATTATTACATCCGAGAAGTCAAAATGAGCGATCAATCTGGCGACTTAGATCAAGCAATTATTTACATGGAAGAAGCATTAGCGCTTGCTAAAAATTCCAAAAATAAAACGTTGATCAATTGGTCTTTGTCTAACCTTGGAGACATGTATGGACACCAAGGCGAAATTAAAAAATCATATCGAACTTTCCTCGAAGCTTTGGAAAACAATCCTGCAGATTTGCACTCTTTAAAAGGGATCGCATGGATAGCCTACTCGCATGATAAAAATACCACCGAGGCAAAACGAATTTTAAACTTTCTAAAAGAGGTTCATCCTGTGCCTGACTACGATTTATTGTTAGCAGAAATTGCAGCATTCGAAGGTGATGAAGATGTAGAAAAAAAATATACTAATCAATTTGTACAAATGGCGAGTCAGCCAATTTATGGTAAAATGTACAACAGATACCTATGCGAAATTTATGGAAATCAAAAAAATAAAATGGCTCAAGTCATGCAAATTGCTGAAGCCGAAGTGGAAGAGCGTCCACATCCCGTATCCTACAGTTTGAAAGCATGGGCTCATTATTTGCAAGGTGAAAACCAAAAAGCACTTACTATGATTGATCAACATGTGGTAGGTCAAACTGAAGAGCCTAATGCTATTTTTAGAGTTGGTGTAATTTATCAGGCCAATAGAAAAACTTACTATGCTAAAAAATATTTGCAGGAAGCCCTAGATGCTTCATTTGAATTGGGACCCGTTGCTGAAAAAGAAATTGGTAATTATTTAGCTCAACTAAATTAGATAATTAAATCTGGGCAAATTTCTAAAACCGAAAAAACTTCTAAATCATTGATTTAGAAGTTTTTTTTTACCATCAATTTTAAAGCATATTTTAATGGTTTTCTAAATATGAATACCTATAATTGTGTGAAGATCATCAGCATTGATTTTCATTGTAAAAAAAAATTATAGAACTGCTAAATATAAAAAAATTAAAGAAAAATGGATTGGATCACTAACCCCGATATTTGGATTTCATTTCTGACACTTTGTGCTTTAGAAATCGTTTTAGGAATTGATAACTTGATTTTTATCTCCATTCTTTCTAACAAATTACCGAAAGAACAACAAGGGAAAGCTCGTCGGATTGGATTGTTTTTAGCATTAATCATGAGAATAGGATTACTTTTCTCCATCTCATGGATCATGAGTTTGACCAATGATTTATTTACTGTTTTAGGGCAAGGAGTTTCGGGGAGAGATATTATTTTGATTTTGGGAGGTTTGTTTTTGATTTATAAAAGTGTTTCTGAGATTCATGAAAAATTTGATGATTCACGAGGTCCTGAAAAAATTAATATAGCTGTTTCTGGTTTTAGGGAAGTAGTCGTGCAGATTGTTTTAATGGATATTATTTTCTCATTTGACTCGGTGATTACGGCAGTCGGAATGACTAATAATATAGGAGTGATGATTGCAGCCGTAATTGTATCGATGATTATCATGATTTTATCAGCTGATTCGATTGGTGATTTCGTAGGTCGTCATCCAGCTATTAAAGTTTTAGCTTTGGCCTTTTTAATTATGATTGGAGTTGCGTTGATTGCGGATGGTTTAGATTTTCACATTCCAAAAGGTTATATTTATTTTTCAATGGCGTTTGCGTTGTTGGTAGAATTTATAAATATTATGACCGATACTCGAAAAAAGGTAGGAAAGGCTTAAGGATTAAATTATCAAGATCAAGGAATTTCCAAAAAGTCTAATTTTTCATTGAAATCCCACTAAAGATGAGGAAGAAACATTCTAAAAGAAAGGGCACCCAAAGACGTGCACAGAGTAAAGGACTCGCACCTGGGAGTGTCATATTTACGGGTGATCGGAAAATGGAATATACCGATGTTCATTTTGTTAGGTATGATTTTAATGATTTGGAAACTAGAGATTATGGAACGGAGGAAAATTTTAAATTTCTTTCTCCAGTTGAGGGAAAGGTAACGTGGTATGATATCCGTGGGGTACATGATACCGACATGATCGAGAAGTTGGGGGCTCAGTATAATATACATCCTTTGGTATTGGAAGACATTGCAGATACGGAACAGCGACCCAAATTTGATGAGTATGAGAATGGCGTTTTTATATCTGCTAAGGCATTAAGATTTGATCATGATGCAGTCGAAATATTAACGGAACAAGTATCGATTTTTATTGGAAAAAACTTTTTAGTCTCCTTTCAAGAGGATGAGGATGATCTATTTGCAGGCGTCCGGGGGCGGATCAATTCTGGCCGAGGAAAAATAAGAGCTAGAGAAGCTGATTATTTAGGGTATGCATTGCTAGATAACTTGGTAGATAATTATTTTTTCGTTTTAGATAAGGTAGAAGAGGAGATTGAGAAGCTTGAAGAGGAAATTATTAAAGAACCCCAAAGTACAAGCAAAGCTAAAAATCATAACCTCAAACGTGAGATGCTCACCTTACGAAAAGCTGTCCAACCACTTCGAGAAGCGATCAGTAAATTTGCCAAATCTGAAAGTCCCTATGTTTCAAATACAACCGAAATCTTTCTTCGAGATTTGTACGACCATACCATTCAAGTGATGGATATAGTTGAAACCTATCGAGATGTTTTGACTGGATTACAAGATTTATATTTGTCAGAGATTAGTTTTAAGATGAATCAAGTCATGCAAGTCTTGACGGTGATTTCTACTATTTTTATTCCCCTTTCTTTTTTGACTGGATTGTACGGAATGAACTTTGAATACATCCCCGAATTAAAATATCAAAGTGGATATTTTATTTTGATTGGAGTGATGTCTACGATTACAGTAGGACTTTTAATCTATTTTAGAAAAAATAGGTGGATCTAATTTTATCGTATTCATATCCTAAATTGTTAAATAGCTAAAATATAAATAAGAATATCTTAGTTTATCTTGAACATTTACCTATCAATCTTACGTTCAACAAATAAACTTAATTTCCTATATAAAAGAATGAAGTATTACCACAAAATCTTAAGAATTTTGGGCAAGGGCGCTATTGCACTTTTGGTACTTTTTCTATTGGTGTACCTACTCATTCAGATACCAAGTGTCCAAACTTGGATCGTTCAGAAAGTAGCGGTTAATCTTTCTAAATCTTTAGATACTAAAGTCGAAATAGGAAGGGTCAATATCAAATTTTTTAAAACCGTTTCCCTCCAAAATATTTACATCGAAGATCGGCAAAAAGATACATTAATTTTTGCAAAAGAATTAGATGCGAGTATTGGTTTGTTCTCCATTTTTGATAGTAAAATTTATCTTAATCAAATTACTCTAAACCAAGCGACGGTCAACCTTAATCGCTCTACTAATGATTCTCTATTCAATTTTAATTTTTTGATGGATGCTTTTTCTTCAAATGAACCTAAAGTGGAAAAAGACACGACAACGAGTAATGCTTGGGAATTTGGAATTAGGAATGTATTGTTACAAAAGGTTAATTTGAATTTGAAAGATGACTATTCAGGGATGGATCTACAAACTAAAGTCGGTGAACTCGCGGTGAATTTGGAAGTCATGGATTTGAAAAATCAACGACTTGAATTTCAAAATATTGACTTGAAAAACAGCTGGGTAAAACTTGTAATGGAAAAGTCTAGTGAGCCGCAAGTGGTTATTAATCAAGAAGTTACAAATGATTCTAGCGTTTTGAGTTTTCCTTATGTAGGATGGGATTTTATTATTAAAGATTTTGCTATTCACAACTCAGACGTTTTTATACAAAATAAAAATGAACAAAAAAATACTAATCAATTAGATATAAATGACCTCGCCTTAAAAAATATACAATTAGAAATCGAAGATTTTCTTTGGGACAAGGATAACTTGGTAGCCAATATGAAAACTTTACAAATTGAAGAAAAAAGCGGATTTACATTAAATGATTTTAGCCTAAATCTGGTTGTTAAGACTCAGCAGATAGCGTTTAGTAATTTTCAAATAAATACCGCAAACTCACAAATTCATAATACGACTATTATTGAATTTAATGACTTTTCCGACCTCGCTAACGATCTTAATAACATTACATTTACAACTAATTTTTCCAAAACAAAAATTGCTTCTAATGATTTGAAATACTTTGTAGGGTCACTCGGTAAATTACCCGTAGTAGATTTAACTACCAATAGGTTTATCAAATTGAATGGAATCATTTCTGGAACCATAAATGATTTTACGGCAGAGCGAGTAGATGTTGAAGTAGAAAATGCTTTGGTATTAAAGGTCAATGGTTTAGTGAAAAATATCTTGGAAAGTGAGAGAATGAGATTCGATTTGAACTTGGAAGAATTATCTACTTCTTATCAAAAATTAAATTCCATTTTGAAAGGGATGGACTTGCCAAAAGGATTACAAGATTTTGGAGTTTTCAAATTAAAAGGTGAAGTAGTTGGAAAAATTGACGACTTGAAGTTCAATCGATTTAAACTTAAAACGGATGCAAACACAGGTTTTGATATAACTGGAAAAATCGTAGGTCTTCCAGATGTCGACAAAATGAAAATGGATTTAAATATTGAAAACATTTTCACTATCGCCGACGACTTAGATGGATTTGTAGAAGCAGGACTTCCTCCGATGCTCGACACTCTTGGCAAAGTTAGATATGAAGGAAAATTCAACGGCAGTCTAACTACCTTTGATTTGAATGGAAAACTCTCTACCGACTTAGGAATTTTGGAGAGTGATATTTTTATGAATTTTAAGGAAGATTATTCTTCAGCAGATTACCAAGGTGATATTCGATTGAATGCATTTCAGTTAGGTCAATTGTTGGGCGATAGTTTAGGAGTCGGAGAAGTTACTTTAAATGCAGAATTGAAAGGAGAAGGATTTGCAATTGATAGCTTAAATGCGGAACTGAAAGTAGCAATAGCAGATCTCGAATATCTTAATTATGAATATAAAAATATTTCGATTGACGGCCTTTTACAGCAAGGTGTTTTTATTGGAAAGTTAGATTTAAAAGATCCAAACGCCACTATTGATTTTGATGGAAGAGTTAGCTTTTCGGAGGAAGAACCCAGTTATCAATTTACGATGTTGGTCGATACTTTAAATTTGGAAAAATTAAACTTGATGGAAAATCCATTGAGTTTACACACCAAATTAGATATGAATTTTAGCGGAAAAAATATCGAAGATTTTAACGGCGAAATTAACTTGACTGAGATTGCGATTAACCATCAAGGTGAAAAGTTTAACACAGATTCTTTAAAAATTAAGGCTACCAGAGAGAGCCCGACTAAAAGAAATTTAACCATCCAATCTTCTTTTTTGACCGGTGAGATGAAAGGGGATTATGACTTTCAAGAATTGCCTGATTTGATTTTAGCTTACATCAATAACTATTATCCATTGGATGATTTTTTATCAAAAGAGGAAAAGTTAGTAGCGTTCAACGATATCAAAAAACCACAGATTTTTGATATCGCTTTTCAGTTAAAAGACATTAAACCCATCAATGTTTTTGTTCCTCAACTAAGCGCTATGGAAAATGCGAGACTCGTGGGGGATTTTAATTCCAGCGAGAAAAATATGAATATTTCGCTTGGTGCTGAGAAAATTTTATACGATAAAATAAGAATTAAAAATATTGGCTGGAACTTCAAGGGGAACGCAAAGGAATTAGGCAATCAGCTGATTATCAATGAAATAGATGATCCGTCAGGAGGTAGTGTTTCTCAAGTTGTTTTGAAAAATAAGCTTTTGAATGATAGTATGTATTTTGATTTGCAAGTCGAAAATGATACTATCGAACAGCTTTTAAATATTGCTGCGAGTATTACCCCTAGCGCTGAAAGCTATCGGATAGTATTTGAAAAAGAGATGATTGCTAATAATAATTCTTGGCAAATTGATAAAGATAATTTTATTGAATTTAGCCCAGGTGCGCTCCGGATTAATGAGTTGATTTTTAGTTATGAAGGTCAGTCTTTAGGAATTCATAGCTTGACTAAAAACACTAATGATCCGACTCCTCCGATCAATATTTCATTTGATGATTTTCAGTTAAGAGAATTTTCCAAATTGGCCAATATTGAAAATATCAACTTTTCAGGAATGCTCAATGGGAATTTAAGAGTGATTGACCCATTTGAGAATTTGCACTACACCGCTGATTTGACGATACCTGATATATCGCTAAATGATGAATCTGTGGGGGCTTTAAATATAGATTTAGAAAATCCTGTTAATTCGCAAGATGTAAATGTAAAAGTATTGTTACAAGGTGAACAGAATAATTTTGAAATAGCAGGTGATTATAATATCGAAACTACCCAGTACAATGTTACAGCCAATATTCCATCTCTTCAATTGAGATTAATTGACCCATTGGCAATCGGTATCTTTGGGCAAAGTAAAGGAACTATCAATGGAAAATTTTCTCTCAATGGCACTCCTGATCAACCCCAAATTTTAGGAACCATAAACCTTGATCAAATAAGTACGGTAATCGATTTTTCTAAAACTAGATATGTAATCAATGAAGGGCAAGTAAAAATTACTAATCAAGAAGTCAATTTAGGAACACTCACGCTGAACGATCGAAGAGGAGATAAAGCGATGCTGAGTGGAAAAGTAACGCATGATTTTTTTTCTAATTTGAAATTAGATTTAAACATGAGTACGAATCGGTTTACCTTTTTAAATACTGAATCTACTGATAACGAATTATTTTATGGAAAACTATTTCTGAATGCCAATGCAAGCATTCGAGGTGCTGTCGAAAATCCATTAATCGAAGTGAGTGCAAAAACATTAGAAGGTTCGGAATTAAATGTTTCAGCTTTTTCAGAGGAGGAAAGTTTTTTAGAAGAGAATTTTATCGTTTTTGGAAATCCCAAAACCTTCGAATCAGAAAAAGGTGACTCGACCCAAACTGCTTATGAAATACAAAATGCTTTTCCAGCGGAAATCCGATTAAACTTAGAACTTACTGATGCCGCTATTTTTAGAGTGATCGTTGATCCGATTACGGGAGATCAGTTGGAAGCAAGAGGAAACTCTAATTTACTCATCAATCTTTTGCCGTCTGGTGAAGTGAGCATGTTTGGAAATTACGTTATTCAGTCGGGAAAATATCGACTTTCTTACACCGATGTTTTCAAGCGAAATTTTGATATCGTACAAGGAAGTTCAGTTGAATTTAATGGAGATCCGCTCAATGCTAGATTTAATGTTACGGCAAAATATACGGCAAAGGCAACACCTTATGATTTAATTAAAAATGAAACAACGCTTAATAGTACCGATATAAGTGCTGCACAGAAACGACAAAAAGTAGAAGTTATCATGAAAATGAAAGGTAACCTTGCAGGGCCAGAGTTATCTTTTGATATCGCATTGCCTGAAGCTGAAGGTACCGTAGTGAGTAGCGAAATCCAACGAAAATTAGTCGAACTAAGGAATGATCCAAATGAGTTGAATAAGCAGGTTCTTGGGTTATTATTATTTGAAGGATTTATCGTTTCGAGTGGAGGCGCAGATTTTGGTTCCACCGGAAGCTCTGTTGTTTTGGGAAGTGTGAGCAATTTTGTTTCTAAACAATTGAATCAACTAGCTGACAAATATATCAAAGGTGTTCAGATTAATTTTGATGTGAGTTCTTACCAATCAATTTATGCTAATGATGGGGCAGGCGAAAATGTAACCGAATTAGGAATAGGTGTAACCAAAGAGATTAATGATAGATTAAGCATCAAAGCAGGTGGGAATGTTGACATTAATTCCGATTCACAAAAAACTGGGTTTTCACAAATAGCAGGAGATTTTGTGTTAGAATATAAGTTGACGGATTCAGGTGATTATTTGTTGAAAGTTTTTAGAAAAAGTGATTATGATGTTTTGAACGAAAATAATGCGGTAAAAACAGGGGTAGGTATTTCGGTCAGTAAATCTTTTGGAGGGGTTAAAAAGAACTAAGCATGAAGGAAAATTTTTACGTATTTATATTGTTATATTTTGGTTTGCTGACTAGTTGTAATGTGACTAAAGACCTCAAAGAGAAGGAGTATTTGGTAAGTAAAACTTCGATCAAATTTAAGAATCCAGAAGACATCAGAAATGAAAAAAAATTAAAAACAGAACTTAACCAAGTCATCAAACCTCAACCTAATTCAGGGTTTTTAAAATTAGGCTTAAAAATATATCAAATAGGAGAAAAGTCAAAAAAGGAAAAAGGATTCAAAAAATGGATGCAAAAAAACTTTGGCGAAGCGCCTGCTTTCTATGATGATGTAACTCAGTCACGTAATCGACTTCGGATGAAGAGACTACTCAAGGACAATGGTTTCTTCAGATCAGATATTGAAGTAGATACCTTGGTGAAAGGGAAAAAAATAGAAATGACCTACCATGTCCTCACTAATGGTCAATATAAAATCAATCAAATTTATTTACCAAGTGATACTACCGCAATTGGAAGTTTGATAAAACGAAACCAAAAGAAAACTTTACTTAAAGAAGGTGCTTTTTATTCCGAAACCGCCTTGGCTAATGAGCGGATTCGACTGAGCGAAATTGCCTCTCGAGAGGGGTACTTAGAATTTAATGAAAATTTTATTTACTACTTTATTGATACGTTGGCTGGAACTTTAACTACCGATATTTATATGCGTGTAAAACCTCCAACTGATGCTCCAACTCATCGACGATATCGTATCGGAAAGACTGTTATTCATTCCAATTACGATTTATCAAACCCTGACTTAGCAAAAAAACAAGATACCATTCAGATAAAACCTGATATGGTTATTTTGGAAAATGATCAATTGGTGGAGCATCGAATCTTAGATAGAATGATCTTGCAAAATCAGGGTGACATAGTATCTCAACAGCTTCAAAATGTGTCTGTCAGTCATTTATTGGATTTAGGTATTTTTAAATTTGTCAATCTTAAATATGAAAGAATTACCGACTCCCTACATCCGATTGTGAATCGTAATTTTTACCTCACGCCTGCTTTTAATCAAAACGTCTCGGGTAATTTAGAATTGAATAATCGGACGGGGCGTTTCTATGGAATTGCAGCATCAAGCAGCTATCGCCACAAGAATATTTTTAAAAAAGCGATTACCTTTAATTCCTCTATTTCAGGAGGCTTAGAAACTCAAATTGGAAATGATTTAGGTTTTATCAATACCTTAGAATTGAATGTGGAGGCAAGTTTATCTGCTCCAAGATTTATTTTACCATTTAAAATAAAACCTAATTCAGGCTTATTTATTCCACAAACTACGTTGAAGGTTGGAAATGATTTTCAAAGAAGAGTTTCGCTTTTTAGCATCAACTCGACTAATTTAAAATTAGGTTATCAATGGAAAGAAACTGCCGAAAAGCAACATCAACTATATCCAATCAGTATCAGTCGAGTGAATGTATTGGATAAAACTCAAGACTTTGAAGACCTAATCAACGCCAACCCTCGATTAGAAAATAGTTTTAAAAACTTATTTATCGGTGGACTCGATTACACCTACATTTATACTAATCAGTCAGCAGACATCAAAAAAGATTATTGGTTTTTCAAGGGCAATTTACGAACCTCTGGAAACTTAACTCACCTAGCTGCCAAGACTTTTAATTTTCCTCAAAATGCCGATGGCAAATATAAATTATTGTCTTTACCCTACGCTCAATTTACTTCTTTGGAAATAGATATTCGTGGTTACAAACGAATAAATAAACATACTCTAGCTACCCGTTTTTCGCCAGCAGTAGGATTTAGCTACGGTAATTCTGATGTGCTTCCCTACATCGAACAATTTTTTGTAGGAGGTGCAAATAGTCTTCGGGCTTTTCGCTTACGTGGAGTTGGCCCAGGAGGATTTGTAAGTGCCACTTCATCGGGGACAGGAGTTGAAAGGCAATTTTTAGATCAAACCGGAGATGTGAAATTAGAAATGAGTAGCGAATATCGTTTTGGTATTTTTCAATATTTCAAAGGAGCATTTTTTGTTGATGCAGGAAATGTTTGGTTGCTCAATAATGCCACTCAATCCAATCAAGAATTTCGTTTCGATACTTTTTGGAAAGAAATTACGGTTGGTGCAGGTATCGGTCTACGACTTGATATTGAATTGATTGTTTTGCGATTAGATGTTGCGACTCCGTTGCGAAAGCCATTTATGGATGAAGGGTTTCAATGGACTTTTGACCAATTTGATTTTGGAAATTCGAGTTGGCGGAGTGAAAATTTAATTTTTAATTTGGCGATTGGCTATCCATTTTAAGGACTTAAGAAATGCATAATACTATGTGTCTTCATTTTTTTTATCAATAAAAAAAATGAATAACGAGTGAAGGCGTAACATCTATCACTTAGGGTAGTATATAAGATAATAAATGATTACTTTGGTACAAGAACTTATATATTGATATTTCGAATTCGTTTCGAAATATCAACAGAATAATTATCCAATAAAAATCGATCCCAAATGACTAAAGATCAAAAAAAACAACTTCGTGCTGACCTCTTTTGCCACCTCGATGGAATTGTAACTGCACCAACTGCCTTTGCTTTACATCAAAAAGGTGTCTTAGATTTTTTATTAAAAGTTAAAAAAACTTCTCTCCAAGAATTAGTTCAAAAATTCAATGCGAATGAAGGCTACTTAAATGTTGCCTTGCACACCCTTGCCTCCCAAGGTTGGTTAGAACATGATATCATTGATGAAAATGATATTCAAATTAGTCTTAATGAAAAAAGTGAAATCGCATTTCAATTAATTCCTTTGTATGAAGATGTCGTAAAATTAATTCAACTATCCGAAAAATATCACCATCGAAAATTTGAGCTAGAGCCATTTTTGTTTTTAGAAAGAATATTTGAAAAATTCAAAAACAACTATGGAATTCAATTTTCTGAAAATGATATAACGCTGCCGCTAAGACATTTACAAAATCAAATTTTAAAACATATCGAAGGAATTATTATCGGGCCAACGGTAGTTGCTTTGGGGATGAATGGGATGTTTCATAAGTATTTTATGGAAGCATCATTTATGCCTGAGGAATTTCATGGAGATGGGGACAGCTTTGCTAGATTACTTGATGTATTTGTTTTTTTGAATTGGTTTGAAAAGAAAAATGGAACTTTTCGATTTACAGAAAAAGGAATGTTTTATGCTCGACGAGCAAGTGCCTATGGAGTAACAGTTTCGTACATTCCAGCTTTTCGGAAAGTAGAAGAATTGATTTTTGGTGACCCTACTATTTTTTGGAATTTGCCACAAGGTGCAAAAGAAATTCATGTAGATCGAGAGATGAATGTTTGGGGAAGTGGTGGCGCTCATTCTTCTTACTTCAAGATAGTAGATGAAATTATTATTGATTTGTTTAATCAACCCATCGAGAACCAGCCCAAAGGTATTGTAGATATGGGATGTGGAAATGGTGCTTTTTTGATTCATCTTTTTGATGTTATCGAGCAACGAACTTTACGTGGAACGATGTTGGAAGAGTATCCTTTATTTTTAGTTGGAGCAGATTATAATTCCGCTGCTTTGAAAGTAACGAGAGCCAATATTATTCAAGCTGATATTTGGGCGAAAGTAATTTTTGGAGATATTGGTCGACCTGAATTATTGGCTAATGATTTGGAAGAAAATTATGGAATCCAATTAAAGGATTTACTCAACGTACGGACTTTTCTAGATCATAATAGAATTTGGAATGACCCTTCGGAAAATACACCTAATCGAAAAAGTGATTCAACAGGAGCTTTTGCTTTTAGAGGTCGTCGAATTTCTAATGCCGAGGTGGAAGATAATCTTCGAGAACATTTTCAAAAATGGTCACCTTATGTTGAAAAGTTTGGCTTATTAGTTATTGAACTCCACACGATCTCTCCAAAAATCACCGCTAAGAATTTAGGAAAAACCGC
The DNA here is from genome assembly GCA_964352225.1 of uncultured Saprospiraceae bacterium. Classification (GTDB taxonomy): domain Bacteria; phylum Bacteroidota; class Bacteroidia; order Chitinophagales; family Saprospiraceae; genus CAJQQY01. The sequence continues at coordinate 22,683 of CAYGRM010000040.1, forward strand.
AGCAACCGCCTACAATGCAACGCATGGTTTTTCTGATCAGTACATCGTGGAAATTGAAGTCTTCAATAAAATTGCAGCCGAGGCAGGTTTGTATCCTGAAGAAAAACATTTCACTAAATTTCCAAATTCAGAGCTGGGAACGGTGAGTATTAATTTATTAAAATCAAGGTAACGATTAGAAAAGACCCGAGTTGTCTAGATGATAAAATTACATTCCACATAGACCTTTGACTTGGTAGATGATTTTTTGGAGATAGCTTAAAATAGTTTTAGTCTGATTTAACTAAAAATTATTTTAAGCTATCACCAAATATTTTTACTCTTTCGGAATGGTTCTATGAGTTTATCTTACTCCAATATCATCTCCAAAAAACTCCCGAACTCGAGCAACTTTTTGGTTTTCCGAAATAGAATCTGCCGCCTCAAAACCTTTAATGAATGGGCTGAATGAATTCGTATTCACCATTTTTTTTCTAAGCCCAACCTTTGCTTCTGCAGGCCCCATGATAAAAATCTCTTTAGCATCTTTGACATTTTCCATAATCTTTGAATAGTATTTGTCAACTTGATTTTTATTTCTTTCTAAATATTTTTTCTCAGAGGTCACATCCATTGGACCATAGGGAGTTTTTGAGCGAGCACCACCTTTGATATTAAAATCTTCAATTTCTGAAGTAATAATTTCCACCTTGTTTTCTTTGTTATCCAAAGTGATAATGTGGGCTTCTTTGAAGTCGAGCCAGATTCCAATTTGCTTTTTCATAATCTATGTTTTGCCTTAATTTAAATTATTGTATTAGGGGAAACGATGATAAATATTAAAAGCAAGGATGATTTTTGTCACTTACTTCATGCCTCTTTTCAAATATTTTTGAAGAAAAGAATAGGATGAAAAAGTATAAAAAAATCTTAACGACTTTGGATATGAGTGAGTTAGATGAGGTGTTAGTAGATTACACTTTGAAAATGGCTAAATATTTAGATGCTAAAATTATTTATGGCGCTCATATCATTCCTGTGATTCTCATTCCTAATTTTATCAAATTAGATCCCAGTAACTTTTTTTTCCCAACTGCCCCTGCGGTAGAGAAAATTCGAGAAAAAGTTTTTAATGAAATAAAAACGAAATCAAAGGATTCTGATTTAAGCATTCATATAAAAATTGAGGAAGGACGACCTTTTGCCAAACTTATGAAAATGGTTAATGAAGTTAAACCTGATTTATTGGTTTTTGGAAAAAAAGAAAAATCAGAGGGAAGTGGAATAACTGTCAAAAGAGTGGCTCATAATGCAGATGCCGATTTGCTTTTAGTTCCACAGTCAGCAAAATTAGATATTCAAAAAATGATTGTTCCCATTGATTTTTCAGAAAATTCTTATCGAGCGATTCAAGTTGTTCAGCAACTAAAAAAGGCGATGAAGCTAAATGGGAAAATTGATTTGTTGCATGTATTAGATGCTTCCGTGGTGGAACAATATTCATCATATCAAATCTACGAAAAGTTAAGCTCCTTACTTCCCAAAATAGCCGACCAACAATATCAAAAATTTATTAACCAATATGGTTTGGATGAGTCAAATTTTAATTTGATTTTTCAAATGACAGAAGGTGGGAATATTGCAAATACATTGTTAGAATTTGCCTTAAAAGAAGACTATCAGCTCATCGTGATGGGAGCCAAAGGACATTCTTATTTCAATAACTTTGTTTTTGGAAGTGTCGCTGAAACTTTAATTGATTTGACACATCAACTTCCAATAATGATCATTCGGTAATTCGGTTTTAATAATTATTTATCAAAAAGTATGTGGATTTTTGTTTTTATAATCCTAGTGTATTCAGTATTTCTATTGATTGTTTTGATAAAAATGATAATGGAAAATGGTAGTCCATCTAAGAGCTTAGCGTGGATGCTTTTCATTTCGTTTGTACCGATTGTAGGATTGATTTTTTATTTTTTACTTGGGAAAAACTATCGGAAGGCTAAAATATTTCAAATCAAAAGAACTAAGGATTATGACATTTACGAAAGACATATAGAACATCATTTTGAGAATTTTGATCAACATCATTTGTTGGATACTCCATCAATTCGAAAGAAAAGTCGCTTAGTGAAACTGTTGATGAAAAATAGTAAAGCACTTCTAAGCGATGGAAATCAAGTTAGGATTTTGAACGATGGAGAAGAAACTTTCGATACTATTTTTGAAGATTTAAAAAATGCAAAACAATATATTCACATTCAGTTTTATATTCTAGAAGACGGGATTTTATTGGAAAAAATGTTAGAAATTCTATCTCAAAAAGTTAAAGAAGGAGTTGTAGTAAGAGTGATTTATGATTCAGTTGGGAGTTGGAGTTTGAGTAAGGGATTTATTGACAAAGCCAAAAAAGAAGGAGTTCAAATCTTACCATTTATGCCTGTTCGTTTTGGAAAATATGCCAATAAAATCAATTATCGAAACCATCGTAAGATTGTAGTGATAGATGGTATCATTGGGTTTACTGGAGGGATAAACCTTTCTGATAAATATTTGCAAAATGGTGATCCAATGGAAGATTGGCGAGATACTCACCTTCGAATAGCAGGAAATGCAGCCAGTAGTTTGCAGATGGTTTTTTTGAGCGATTGGTATTTTGTGAGTGGTGAATATCTTTTTCAGAAGGAAGATTTTTTCCCAATTGATATAAAAGGGGGAGTGCCGATCCAAATCGTAACGAGTGGTCCGGATTCCAATTATTCCAATATTAAGCAAGAATATTTTTCATTGATTACTAATGCAGAACAATACATTTACATCTGGACCCCCTACTTTGTTCCAGGTGAAAATATTATGTTTTCACTCAAAACTGCAGCCTTGAGTGGAGTTGATGTACGGATTATTTTGCCAGATGATTCTGATTCATTTTTGATTAAATGGAGTACAAGATCTTATTTAGAAGAATTGTTGCAAGCAGGTGTGAAAATATATTTTTACAAAAAAGGATTTATGCACAGTAAGGTTTTGATTGCTGATGATTTGGTAGCGAGTGTAGGAACAGCTAATGTAGATGAACGAAGTTTTGATCATAATTTTGAGGTGAATGCAATGATTTATGACAAGGTTATTTGTCAAGAATTGAAAACTCAATTTTATAAAGATCAAGCTGATTCTGAGCCTATTCTTTATCATGCCTTTATTTTGCGACCCTTGATGGAACGATTTAAAGAATCTTCTGCAAAATTAATGAGTCCATTGTTGTGATTTTTGTCATCGGCTGAAATGACAGAAATCAATTTTTCTTTTTTTCTTTCGGAATATTTTAAGAGAAAAAAGATGATAGATTCTTTGCATTCGACAACTCGACAGGAAATGAAGGAATTTAGAAAAGGCTATTTTCAACTGGGGAAACGCTTTGATCGTTTTGATCTTCTTCATGACAGGTTTTTCTGAAAATTTTAACAATTCTTTCAGCCTAGATTAATCTAATTACTATGAATTTAACTTCAACTTATATTACTTCGATCCAGAACTATTTCGAAGAAACTGGAAAGTTGAGCAGTTTTACTTTTCGATTTTTTCAAGAGGTTTTTACACCTCCATTTGAATGGAGAGAAATGTTTCGTCAGGCTTATTTATTGGGTTACAAATCATTATTTCTAGTTGGGATGACCGGTTTTATTATGGGGTTAGTTTTGACTTTGCAAACTAGACCTACGATGGTGGAGTTTGGTGCGGAAAGTTGGATTCCTTCCATGATAGGAATTTCCATTATTCGAGAAATTGGTCCGGTCATTACCGCTATGGTTTGTGCAGGCAAAGTTGCTTCGAGCATTGGTGCAGAATTAGGTTCCATGAAAGTGACCGAGCAAATTGATGCGATGGAAGTTTCAGGTACAAATCCTTTTAAGTTTTTAGTAGTAACTAGAGTAGTGGCAATTACTTTGATGTTGCCTTTGTTGACTGTCATGTCAGATGTAATTTCATTGTTAGGGTCATGGTTGATCGAGTCTGCTAAAGGAGACGTCACGCTTCGGCTTTATTTTTCCTTGGTGATAGATAGTCTTGATTTTGTAGATGTGGTACCTTCGTTTATAAAAACTTTCTTCTTTGGATTTATCATCGGAATTGTAGGTTGTTACAAAGGTTATCATTCCAGTAAAGGAACGGCAGGAGTTGGTGCAGCCGCAAATTCTGCAGTAGTACTCTCTTCCATTTTATTATTTGTAATGGATTTTATTGTCGTATTAGTTTCTGACATTTTTTATGATTTATAAAAACGAAAAGGTTCTAAATGAATTCATTTGGTCAATTATAAATAGTTATTGAGTTATTGGTTC
>CAYGRM010000041.1:0-25360 GCA_964352225.1 uncultured Saprospiraceae bacterium
ATTATTTCCAGCATTGATTTCTTCGCCTGAAAAAACGCCAGAGAAGCTGGCGCAAGAATTAAATTTGATTCAATCTGACGATGAAGATTTTTTAGAAAAAATAGTGAAAGAGGTTTTAGAAAAAAATCCGAAAGAAGTTGAATCTTATAAAAAAGGAAAGAAAAATTTGATTGGATTTTTTATGGGACAGGTGATGAAAAGCTCCAAAGGGAAAGCAGAACCAAAATCAACGAATGCGCTTTTGAGGAAGAAATTAGAAGGTTAATTTTACATTAGCATCTGCTCTGTACGCTCTGAAAGAGAGTAAGATAACTTAAGTTATAATATATTAAATAAATTTGTTAACTAATTAATAATCAAGTAGTTACAAAAGAAAAGCCTAAATTCCTTTGGCATTTTTCCTAATGGTACATATCTTGCAAGTAGTGATAAGAAAAGGGAGTTCTATTCACTTTTAAAACACATACTATTATGTCAATGAAAGATAAAGAAGTGACCAAATTATATTGGTCCATCGGCGAAGTTGCCGAGATGTTCGATGTTTCAAAATCATTAATTCGGTTTTGGGAAAATGAATTTGAAATGCTTCGTCCTGCCAAAAATACAAAAGGCGAACGTCGGTTCACCGCTGCAAATATTGAGCAGATGCACATCATTTATAACTTAGTTAAAAAGCGTGGCTTCACTATCAAAGGGGCAAAGCAAGAAATTAGAGAAAATAAAAAACGTCTTAGAAATAAAAGAGAAGCGCTTCAATTGATGGAGAAATTAAAGTCAGATTTGGAAGGTTTTCTTTTACGTGTGTAGTTTGGTTATTCCTTCTTTGTAAAATATTATTATAGTAGTCTTTTCTTTTTTTTATTAAAAAAAAAAGAACCAAAAAATTCTAGGCGAAAAAAATGCAACGCGCAAAAGCAAGCACCTACACTCTCATTTTTCGCTACTCCTCGTCCGTTCCGTATTTCTCATGTTTTTCCTTTCAAATTAGATTTGTTTTTTTATTTTAGAGAAAGTTGTTACTTTTTTTTCTCACCTCGTTATGTTTTCAAATTCCTCCAAAGGATGTAGGATTATTGTTACAAAAATAATTCTACAGATCGTTTCAAATCAGAAATTTAGACAACAGAACATTTTATTGGATTTAGAAAATGTTTTTAAAAGTTCAAATGAGTTTTAAAAACTAAAAATCCTTTGTCTTTTTGAAACTTAATCATGTTTTGCACATGGTTGATGGTGTATGTTAATGTCTTGTTATAACAAATCATTTCCAAAAATAAATAAATCTATTTTTTAATCTACTCACAAGCTTGGTCGCTTGCGGGCAAAAATATTTCTATGTCAATACCAAAAGAACCCAGACAGTTGATGGTCAATTTGATGTATCTCGTTTTGACAGTTATGTTGGCGCTGAATGTCTCAGCAGAAGTCCTTAATGCATTTTTGTCGATGGATAAAAGTATCGGTGAAAGTAGCCGCATTGTAGGTGATTCTAATGCTCAACTTTTCGGAGCCATCGAACAGCAAGCAGAAGCTTACTCGCAATTTGCACCGATGAAAACTAAAGCGAATGAAGCACAAATTTTAGTCAAAGCATTCTACGAATATGTAGGTGAACTTAAAGCAGAATTAATCGAAACCTCGGGCGGTTTGGATGAAAATAATGAGCCCGTCAGCAAAAAACGTAAAGAACCAACGACTCGCCTCTTTGTCAATGAGGGCAGAGGCGATGAGTTGGAAAGTAAGATTATCGAAATCAGAAAACGATTGTTAGACTTGATTGAAGATGGAAATGAAAAAGCATTGTTGGAAAAAATATTGCCACTTGAATTGGATCCAATTCCAGAAAATTCAGACAAGAATAACTGGGCACAATTTACTTTTCAGCAAATGCCAGTTGCGGCAGTTTTACCAATTCTTTCCAAATTTCAGAATGATGCAAAAATTGCGGAGAGTGCGGTACTCAATTATTTTTATAATAAAGTGCAAGGGGAAAAGATTGTTTTTGACAATTATCAAGCGGTGATTTCGGCTGACAAAAGTTACGTCATCAAGGGCGAATCACTTTCTTCTGAGATTTTTCTTTCTGCTTTCAGTACGACTGCGGATAATGTTTCGATCAAAGTGGATGGACGTGAAATTGATGTCAATGATGGAAAAGCACTTTTTAATATTCGTCCAAATGAAATAGGTAGTCATAGTTTTTTGGCGGAAGTTTCGGTGACCAATCCGATAAACAATGAAGTGAAAACTTATACGAAAAGATTTAATTACGAAGTTGGTGAGCGATCGGTGACGGCCGCTGCTGATAAGATGAACGTATTTTATTTAGGTGTTGACAATCCTTTTTCCGTTTCCGCTGCCGGAGTTGCAAGTAGGGATGTAACTGTTTCAAGTAATGATGTTCGGATGGAGAAAATCCGAAATGGGAAGTTTAATGTAAAACCCAAACGAACAGGTACAGCTAAGATTACAGTTTCCGGTGGCAGATTGGAACCTACCACTTTTGAGTATCGGGTAAAGAAGATTCCAGATCCAGTTATTCGCTTAGGACGAAAAGGTCAAACATCTATGAACCCCAATGAAATCAAGGCTTTTGAAGGATTAGTCGCACTTTTAGAAAACTTTGATTTCGAAGCGAGATGTAATGTTGTAGGATTTGAAATTACTCGTTTACCTCAAAAAGGGGATGCTGCGGTGGTTAATAATCAAGGTGGAAGATTTCAATCTGATGCTAAAAATTTATTGAGCAAAGCAACTTTTGGTGACACATTTTTCTTTGATCAGATTCGAGTGAAATGTCCAGGAGATGAAGTGACGAGAAAGATTAATGGATTAAGTATCAAAATTCAGTAACACTAAATACGTGGTGGTCTGCTTTAGCTGACCTAAAAAAAATGCTTAAAGTGAAAGAAAAATAATTAGTAATCAGGATTGACTTTTTTGGAAAAATCGCTTCGCTCTTTTTTAGGTCAGCTAAAGCAGACCACTACATGACAATCAAATTAATAATTTAAAAAAATAATAACATGAAAAATATCCTTTTAATCTTCGCAGCTATTTTTACTTCCAATTCTGTTTTCGCTCAACAACCTCTCGATGGTGTGGTGGAGAAAACATTAATGAAAGATCGACAAGTTTTAAAATATGCGCCTGTTCGGCAGGCTGATATTTTTTGGGAAAAAAGAATTTGGAGAATTATTGATGTGAGAGAAAAAATGAATCAGTCATTTATGTATCCTGAATTACCTTTTTTTGAAATCTTAAAAAAGGCAGCAATGAATGGAGAGTTAACTTTATATTCCACCACGGATGATAAGTTTTCTGAAAAAATAAAAGATTATGATGGAATCTTTGTGACTCGTGATACTGCCTTGGTTACTGATCCGATTGATTATACTGACAAGATCGTCGTGTATGAAAATGAAACCAACTATGAAGACATCAAAAGGTTTCGAGTCAAAGAAGTTTGGTATTTTGACGAAGCTACTTCGACTTTGAAAGTTCGGATTTTAGGGATCGCTCCATTGAAAGATGTCTTTGATGAGAATGGAAATTTCAGATATGAGAAACCTTTATTTTGGGTTTATTATCCTCATTTGAGAAATGTGTTGGCTCGAAATGAAGTCTATTTGCCAGGTAATGATCACCAACAATTATCTTGGGATGATTTATTTGAGATGCGGTATTTTGCAAGTGTGATCTACAAAGAAGGTAATATTCATAATCGAAGAATTAAAGATTATGTGGAAGGGTTGGATGGATTGCTGGAAGCGGATAAAATTAAAAAGGAGTTGTTTAATTTTGAACATGATCTTTGGAGTTATTAATCAGTAGGCAGTTTTCAGTTTTCAGTTTTCAGTAGGCAAGCAAACTGCCTACTGAAAACTGAAAACTGATCATCCCATATTTTTCTCCCGAAGCAGTTCCAAACAAGTAGCTAAACTGTCTTCCCAATTAGGAATTTCTAAATCAAAAGTTTCTTTAAATTTTGATTTGTCCAAAAGAGAATATGGTGGTCGAGCTGCAGGAAGAGGGTAGTCTTTGGTTTCGATTTCGTTGACTTTGCAATTAATCTTTTCTAGTTCAAAAATCTTTTTGGCAAAGTCAGCCCAATGGGTTTTTCCTTCGTTGCTATAGTGAAAAATGCCTTGCATCTTTCCACTTACCAAATCTCCATTTTCCATTTTTAAAATAATATCTAACATTGCTTTGGCTAGATCATAAGCATAAGTTGGCGTTCCAATTTGATCTGCAACGATCCCCAAACTATCTCGCTCTTTTCCTAAGCGCAACATTGTTTTGACAAAATTATGTCCAAAGGAAGAATAAACCCACGATGTTCTAATGATCATACTTGAAGGCAACATCATTTGCACAAATTGGTCTCCTTGTAGTTTAGTGGAAGCATAAACACTTTGGGGATTGGTCGGGTCAGTTTCTACGAGAGGTCGATCCAATCCGTTGTGATAAACATAATCGGTCGAAAGATGAATCAACTGAATATTTCTAATCACCGCAGCTTGAGCGATATTTTTTGCACCTACAGCATTAACTTCAAAGGCGATTTTTTCATTTTCCTCCGCTTTGTCTACCGCAGTATAGGCTGCGCAATTAATGATATAATTGAAGTCACCTGAGTTGACGAAATCATAAACAGCATTGGCATCTGTGATATCTAGATCTGCGACATCAACAAAGGTAAAATTGAAATTAGGAAAGTGCTTCGTTAAGTATTGCAATTCTGTTCCGACTTGTCCGTTGGAACCAGTTACGAGGATATTTGTCATTTATTTTTTTTTAATTTGAAAAACGCCAGAATTTAAAACATTAAATAGAAAACCGCAAAAGTAATCGAATTTTCTTTTGCGGTTTTCTATTTCCTAATCTTCAATTCTAGTTACGGATGAAATGCCTTCTTCGTTTCGTAAGGCGCGAATAGCGATTTCTAATTGATCTTTATTTTTAACCAAAAGAGAAACTCGCCCTTCGAAATATCCTTCATGTCCGTCGATATAAAAGGAACGAATATTTAATCCTAGGGTATGAGAAATTTTATTAGAAAGTTGTTGAATTACACCTGGTCCAGAATCAATTCCAACAATTAGAAGGTCGGCAATGAAGTTGGTATTAGTCGTATTAACCCATTCAGCTTTCATAATTCGATAGCCATAATGCGCATTCATATGAGTTGCATTGGGACAAGAAGTTCGATGGATTTTCATTCCTGCTGTTGCCGTCAAATAGGCAAAAACATCATCACCTTGTACAGGATTACAACAGGTTGCAAGCTGATAATTATATTCATCGGCATTCTCACCTGCGATTCTTAGTTGAGGTTTGGTTTCAAATTTTTCTTTCCTTGCCCTTATTTTCCCTTTTTCAGGAGAAGTCGTAGGTGTTTCTACATCGTCTTCTATTTCAACTAATTTGTTGTTTTCTATTTTGAAATTTTTGAGAACATTATTCAAATTGATCTCTTCCATCGAAATAGCATAATACAAATCTACTCTTGATTGATAATTGAAATAATTAACCAAGGTATCTACATTTTCCTCTACATCAATTTTTAGGTTTTTAAATTTACGTTGCAATGTTTCCATTCCAAATTCACCTTGCTTACGCCGCTCTTCTTTCATCGAAGAACGAATTTTTGATCGAGCTCTACCTGTCACGACCATTTTCAACCAAGCTTCAGAAGGCTTTTGATTTTTGTTGGTGATGACACTTACTTGGTCTCCACTATTCAAAAGGTAGCCCATCGGAACTAGTTTGTTATTTACTTTTACCGCATGGCAATGATACCCCACATCAGTATGAATACTAAAGGCAAAATCCAAAGCAGTTGCTCCTTTTGGCAAAATTTTCAAATCACCTTTTGGGGTATAGACATAAACTTCTTCGTTAAAAAGGTTTGTTTTAAAGTCTTCGATAAACTGAATGGCGTCCCCATTATCATTGTCCAAAATATCTCGAACATTATTCAACCAAGTATCGAATACATTATAATCTCCATCTTTTCCACCTTTGTATTTCCAATGCGCAGCGAAGCCTCGTTCAGCAATTTCATCCATTCGCACACTTCGAATTTGGACTTCAACATATTTTCCTTCGGGGCCGATTACGGTGGTGTGCAAAGATTCATAGCCATTCGATTTTGGCGTAGTCACCCAATCTCGCAATCGCTCAGGAATAGGAATATGCACATCAGTTACAATAGAGTATACTTGCCAACACTTCTGTTTTTCTTGAGCCTTGGGAACATCCAAAATAATTCGAATGGCAAATAAATCATAAATTTCCTCAAAGGTGACTTGCTTCTTTTTTATTTTATTTAAAATAGAATAAATCGACTTTGGTCGCCCAAGGATTTTATAATTTCCAAAACCAGACTCTTTAAGTGCTTTATCTATCGGAGCAATGAATGATTGAATAAATGCATTTCTAGCTCGTTTTGTCTCTTGTAGTTTTTTAGCAATTTCGCTGTATTCCTCTCGATTGGTGATTTTCAAGCACAGGTCTTGGTATTCAGTTTTGATTTGATACAAACCTAAACGATGAGCCAAAGGAGTATAGATAAATTGAGTCTCGGCTGCAATTTTTAGTTGCTTATGCCGAGGCATTGCCCCCAGCGTTCGCATATTATGCAGGCGATCCGCCATTTTTATCAAAACAACTCTCACATCATCGGCGAGGGTAGTCAGTACCTTTTTAAAATTCTCTGCTTGCTGACTGGCAGCATCATTATGAAGACCATCTAACTTGGTTAGTCCATCAACAATCATCGCCACTTTTGGCCCAAATTCTTTGTTTATTTCTTTCAAAGTGATCGGCGTATCTTCCACCACATCGTGTAACAATGCACAAATGATTGCAGTAGGCCCTAAGCCAATTTCTGCAGCACAAATTCGTGCAACTTCGATAGGATGAAAAATATATGGCTCACCTGATTTACGTCGCTGCTCTTTGTGTGCATCAACAGCGATTTCGAAAGCGCTAAACATTTGCGCTTCATCGTCCTTGGAGAATTTGGATTTGATGCAAGTGATCATCTCGTCGTACGCTTGGCGTATGGCTTCCAACTCTTCGGGGGAATATGTGACTATAGTTCCTTGCATATTATTCTTAATAACTTTTTAATTACATGTAATGCTGCCTCTTGACTTTCTTGCGAAAGCTTTCTTTAATAGTATTAGAAAGAAATGTGGGAAACATTTACGTAAGACGAATTGACTACTAATTTAGGAATAATTATTTATAAATGTAATAAATATGTAAATAGGTTGATTAGTCCATTTTAAAATGGATAAATCTGCCTTATTTTTTGAGAATAACGTCTGTATCTAATTAACAATTGCAATTGTATTGCACTAGTTTTAAAATTACCTTTACCAGCAAAAATAACAAAATGGGACATGATCATCATCACCATAATCACTCTGGAAATAGACACATTGCGACTGCTTTTTTTCTCAATTTAGGATTTACTATCATCGAATTTGTTGGCGGTTTTTTGACTAATAGTGTAGCCATTCAATCGGATGCTTTGCATGATGCAGGTGATACTGCGTCATTGGGGTTAGCTTGGTATTTTCAGCGGTTATCAAAACAAGGAGGTAACTCGAAATATACTTTTGGTTATCATCGCTTCAATACTTTAGGGGCAATTATCACGGGGGTAATCCTAGTTGCAGGGTCTTTGTACATTTTGTCGGAAGCGATTCCTCGGATTTTTTCTCCTGAAAAAACCAATGTGGAAGGGATGATTGGATTAGCAGTTTTGGGAGTGATAGTGAATGGACTGGCAGTTTTGAGAATGCGTCAAGGGGGGAAAAGTTTGAATGAAGAAATGATTTCATGGCATTTATTAGAAGATGTTCTGGGGTGGGTAGTTGTCTTGATTGGTTCGGTGGTGATGTATTTTTTTAACTTACCTTGGATTGATCCATTGTTATCGATTTTTATTGCGATTTTTATTTTGCGAGGTGTTTTGAAAAATTTGTGGAAGGCAAGCCAAATTATTTTGCAAGCTTCACCAGCGAATATTGATATTCAAGAAGTAAAAAAAATATTAGAAGAAATTGATGGCGTTGATCATGCGCATCATCTTCACCTTTGGACTTTGGATGGAGAAATTAATTTGTTCTCGGCTCATATCGAAACAGATGGAAATCAAAAATTAGTTGATTTAAAAAAGATTAAAAAAGCGATTTACAAATCATTAGAAGAGCATTTTCATATTGACCATGTTACGTTGGAATTTGAAACGAAAGGCGAGTGTGGGGAAGATTCGACTTTTTGTAAATAGGAAAATGTTTTGAACATCGTTATTCAAAAAATGATAAAGAAAAATGACTGAGGAAATATTAAATAAAAAAGAAGTTCGCATCACTCCCATGCGACAATTGTTACTCGAGTTTTTTTTAGAAAAAAATAAAATACTTGGGTTGAGTGAATTGGAAAAAGCATTTCCCAAATCAGATCGAATTACCATTTATCGAACACTAAAAACTTTTGAAGAAAAAGGAATTATTCATGGTATTCCAAATGGAACTTCGGAGGTGAAATATGCGCTTTGTCAAGATTGCCAAGTAGCGAACCACTCAGATTTTCATCCACATTTTTATTGTTGGAAATGTGAAGAATTAAATTGTTTGGAATCAGTTTTTATTCCTTCGGTTGATATGCCAGATGGATATTCTTTTGAAAAAATGGAAATGACGATTCAAGGAATTTGTCCAAAATGTTCTGCATAAATTTTTGCAATACTATTGCATAAAAACTTGAAGTACATTTGCATAAAAAAATGAAATATCAAATGTATGCCTTCTTTTTCGTCCTTGTCTTTTATTTTGTCACCTTCTTTATACGATCATATTTATTGTGGAAAAATACAGGTGTTAATGCCATAACCTTTGATTCGACTGATGATGCTCATGGTTTTAATGGAAGGCTATTTAAATTTATTGCAGCTTTAGAATTGGTAGTCATAGCCATTTATTCTTTTGGAGGAAGCTGGTATGATTACCTTTTGCCGTTTTGGTATTTGGAGAAATATTATTTAGAAATAACTGGATGGGGGTTGATTCACATTTCTTTGATTTGGGTTTTTATCAGCCAATTACAAATGTCCGATTCTTGGAGAATAGGGATTGATAAAACAAACAAAACTGAACTAGTCACTCATGGATTATTTTCCATTTCTCGCAATCCGATTTTCATTGGAATTTTACTTGCTGATCTAGGATTATTTTTGATCGCTCCGAATGCGTTTACCATGTTGGTAGTAGTTTTGTCTTTTGCAGTTATTCAAACTCAAGTACGACTAGAGGAAGAATTTTTAAAGGAATCTCATGGAGAAGATTATTTAGAATATTTTAGAAACGTGAGAAGATGGATTTAATTTATTTTCAAATGAAATCATCTATTAATTTGACGTGTAATTGTTTCATCCGTAATTTTATGATCCTCTGCCAATAAAAAGGCTTTACTCAATAAAATAGATAATCCACGATCACCTTCAAATGGAATAAATAATTTGTCGCTATTTTTATCTTTTAAAGGTCCCGGCACAATGCATAAATATTGGTCGTTGGGTTCCATCAAAATATTGGTACTTCCGATGTGGATTTTGTAAGTTCGTTTCTTCCCTTTGACGATTAAAAATTTTCCATCGATGGAAGTTACCTTGGCAATCTTTAAGCGAGGAACTAATTTTTCCAAAATCGTTTTTCGTGTTTTTGCCAACTCGGTCAAGTCTCCAAAAGAATATGATTGCCAATAGTTATGATATTGAACTAAGCCGCCATTGTCTTGCCAAGCAGGATCATTTCCAACGCTTGCCACCCCTACAAAAAGGTCTGTATCTCGCATGATTTCAGAGAAAACGATTTTAGGAATATCAATCAGGTCAACCGTATTTTCGTCTTCCAAAAATCTCACTTGGTCTGTCGCAACATATAACCAAATGCCTGTATCATTGAACGCATCTTGGGCATTCAATTCATTGATCCAATACTCTGCCCGCAAATTATAATCAGGAATTTCGAGACTACAAGCTTGCGTATTCATGCCACCATCGTAAGTTCCGATGAGTTGATATTTCCAATTTCGGATACCAGCCAAAGCGTTGAACTGATGTTGTTTCAAAATATGCGCAGCCATTCGATTGCTGTAACTTTTGGTATTTATCTCAGCATCAGTCAAAATATAAACCTCTCGATGAGCTTGTTTTAAAGGTTGCTTGATTTCGTTTTCTTGAAGGAAATCCCTCCATTTTAAAATGTCATCAGTTTCACTTTCAAGTGGATGCCACAGCTTGACAACCGTATTTTTATCTATCCAATCAACTTGATTTTTATCGACATCTTGCCATTGTTCATTCCAGTAAATAGCATGAGTTTTTTGATCTTCTTTTTCAAAAGTCCAAATTAATTTTTGAGTTAAAAATGACATCAAGCCGTGGTCGAGATAATATTTCTGAAAATGATCGAATTGGAAAACTCGTTTTTGAATATAAGATCGATCCAACCGATCTCGCTGAAGGGTCAAAGTTTTGGGAATTAATTTAGCCGTATTTCGCAGGTCTTTTAATTCATCTTTAAAATCAGTTCTAACAAAAGATGGAACAGATTTTTGAAGTTTTCCATCAGGTTTTATCCATTCGATATTTGTTTTTCCAAAAGCAGCTAAACTCAATTTGGCGATATAATCATTGAATTGAAATTCGCGAACGCCTTCCCTCAGTCCAAAGTCTTGAATAGAAAAATCCTCCAAATCTGCAACGCTAATTTTAAGCTTTTTAGCGGTGGAAGAAATATAATTTTCAATTAATTTTTTTGTATTTCGTTGAGCAATTCTTGATCGAACTCGATTAAGTGTTGCTACTCCTTCCAAAGAATTTCGGCTGGAAATAGTATAAATACAAGCATTACCCAAGGCTCCTGAGGCGGGGCCAACTCCTGGTATTTTTTTAAAACATTTGACAATTAATTTTTCTAGACTTGCATTAACTTGGGAGGTTTTTAAAGTACTTAAAATCCACATTAACCCTTTGGCTAAAGTTGCATTTTGCGCATGCACAAAACGATGATACCAATGGCTGACTTGGGTCATTTCCATTTTGTTAAGAAATTGAATCCACTCTTCCATTTTCTCCAAAAAATCTTTCTCACCCAAATCACTAATTAAGAGAGTAGCTTTTTCTAGAAATTTTTTGGATGGTTTGCCAGCCGATGCAGTCGAAGATAGCTGAAAAATTTTATACCATTTTCGCTGTATTTCATAATCTAATAGGGCAATATCTCTATTTACTTTTTTTCCAAATTCATCTGTTTTTTCCAATAAAAAAGGCAAAACCGTTTCCCCATCTGAAAAGTTGGCTGCCCAAAGTTCTCGTGCGCTATTTTTTATTTTGCTAAAACCTTGTTCATCATAATTGTTTTTAGGTTTTAATTCGATTACTTCATTCAAACTTTCTCTCAATGCATCAGACATGCCTTTTGCTTTGACATGATCTTCGACGTTTTTAAAGAAGCTTCCCATTTGGAAAGAGTATAATTTATTGGTTTTGGGATGGATAAAAGCTCTTAAGATAAAGATCATTTCGTCCTCGGTGTAAGGCAATTTTTTACGAACAAAAAGATTGGCAATTTGGTAAAGTGCATATTTAGATTGGCTATCAATGGAGTACCATATGGTTCGATAAAGCAGAGCCATCAGAAAATCTTTTTGAGCTTTTCGATCAGCTGCTAAATATTTTTTTATCGTAGGAACACTTTCTATTGGTTTATGATAATCTCGACTGACTAGATCTATAAAAATAAGGTGGTGTACATCAGGATGAAAAGAATAGTAAGGATCATTGACTGCTAAAGGAAAACGATCTTCATAGTATTTTTCAATTTCTCCAGTTGCAAAATTTGCATCCAATCTTTTTTGAAATGCTAAAATAGAGATAGGGTTTCCCTTATTTTTTTTGGGAGCAAGATGAGATGATTGATTTTTATTTTGGCTTTCCTTTTTGTCTTTATCTTCAGGGCGATTGCCAAATAGTTTTTTTAATTCCTCAGATAGTTTGTTGATTATGTTCATAAATCTAGATAGTTGAAAAAGGTTGTCTAAGAGACTGTTTTGAATTATGTCGCTAATTTTTTTATGCGTCTTTTTTCACCAAATTTCGTTTTTTTCTCGGGCAATAACTAAGGCTATTCCCCTCCAAAAAAGCCTCATTTAGCAAAAAAATACACTATAAAAAATTTTAGCACACATTTCAAAACAGTCTCTAAAAAATGATTTATCGGAAGAACTAAAAATTACCCTCCAACAAGCGGAGTTAATTTTAAAAAACTTACTGACGTATCTTTTTTAACCAAGACTTCTTGATCTAAAGATTCTGCTTGAATATTATCGATTAAAACGAAATAACTATTTTTTTGAAAACTGTCTAGCGCGATGTAAACTTGCTTTTCTGCGTCAATATTTCGTTTCTTTTTAAATTTGAAACCATTGAGCGTTTTTTCGGTATCGGAAGGTTGGATTAAACCGGTGAAGTATTCAGAAGATCTTTGATTGTAGCGATTAACTTCTGCCTTGACTCGACTAGCGATGAGGTCTTTGACGGTAATTAATTCGTTAGCAATTTCAATTTCAATTTGATTGAGAATATCGCCTGAGAAGGTTTCATCTTTGATAACTAGCTTCATTAGTTTAGATTTTAAGTTTAAATCAAATGTAATCATATTGATTAAATTTAACAAATTTTAAATCAAAAAAATTACATAATGATTTATTCTTTAACCAAAACAAGGTTGTTGGCGCTTTAATCACCAACAACTCTCTTTATCAAATTAAAGCAAGTTGGATTTGCATTCACCTTAAAATACTATTAGGCGCTTGTTTTAACGGTACTATTTTGGTCATTGCTCCAATTTGGTGTGAACCCAATTTTCGATCAGTCCTTTAAAGCTAGTCTTTAGCATATGAGGTAATTCTGTTTTTTAGAGTAGTCTAGATTCTTGAAGATTACGACATTAAACAAAACATAGTAGAATTATTTTTTAAACTTAAATATGTGCATCAAGGAAGGTTGGAATGATCGTTTTTACCGAGCTTAAATTTGAGTGGAATGCAAATAATTCAGGTATTTGGAAAAAGGAAAAAAAATACCAAACATTTCTAATATTTTATTCTCAAAAAACCTTTCGTTTTCCTAAAAAAACATATCTTTGCACCGCTTTTCAAGAAAGCAGTTCCTTGACTACAATTTAGTGATTTATTTTTAGCAGGTATTTTTTTCCTTTTTTTGAAAAAAAATGATTGCTAAAATTATTTTTTCACTAAAAAACAATTGCGGGTGTGATGAAATTGGTAGACATGCTAGACTTAGGATCTAGTGCTTCACGGCGTGGGGGTTCGAGTCCCTCCACCCGCACTTTTTAATGGATAATTAAGAATGATGAAAACGAGAAAGAATTTTTAAGTTGAAAAATTATTCAACTGCTTCACGGCAGTCAGGTTCTTAATTATTCATTTTTCTTTTATTTCATTTCCAACTTTATTCATTTCAATTTTTTATTTTAATCATTGCTGTTTTTACATTTAGTAGAGACAGCCGAAATAAGTTAACTATGCCACAAGTTGTCAGAAACGATAGTGACAATTTAAATACTCAAATTGTTTTGACCATAACTAAGGATGATTATGAACCAAAGTTCAAATCAGAATTGAATAAGTACAAAAGCAAAGTTTCCATGAAGGGATTCCGAAAAGGGAAAACTCCAACAGCTTTGATTAAGAAAATGTACGGTCAAAGATTACTAGTTGATGTAATCAACGAAATGGTTCAAAATGAGATTTTTACTTTTATCAAAGAGGAAGATTTGCAGACGATCGGTCAGCCAATTCCATCAAAAGATCAACCTGAAGTTGATTTTAATGTGAATGACTTGAAAGATATGGAATTCCGTTTTGATTTAGGATTGGCTCCTCAGTTTGAATTAAAAGGAGTGGATAAAGACTCTACCTTCGATTTTAAAAAAGTACAAATTGATGATGCCTTTTTGGCTGAGCAAGTAGAAGCAGGTCGAAAAAGAGTAGGGGAGCGAGCACAAATGACCGAAGACATCGAAGGAAATGATGTGATCAAATTGAATGTGAACGAACTAGATGGAGATAAATTAAAAGAAGACGGTTGGGCGGCAAGTTTCTCTGTGTTAGTTGATGAGATTGCAGATGATAAAGTAAAGGAAGAAATTTTAACAAAGAAAGCAGGTGATAAAGTTACGGTGAACGTTTTCCAGTTGGAGAAAAATCGAGATGCAGATTTTGTTAGAAAAAATATGTTGGGCGTTCAAGAAAATGATGAAGATGTAGAAATTGGGGAAATGTTTGAGGCAACTATTGAAGAAGTGAATCGTATACAACTTGCTGAAGTTAATCAAGAGTTCTTTGATAAATATATGGGGCCAGGAAAAGTTTCGTCTGTAGAAGAAATGAAGGAAATGATCAAAAATGATTATGTCACTCATTACGACAAGCAAGCTGATGCTTTGATGTTCAGAGATTTCAACGATATGTTGTTGGAAAAAAATCAATTGCCTTTGCCAGATGCATTTTTGAAAAGATGGTTAAAAACATCGGAGCAAAATGTCCAAGATAATGATGTAGAAGAAGGATATGATGAATTTGCAAAATCTTTACGTTGGTCATTAATTCGAGGTGAGTTGATAAAAAAATTCAACTTGGAAGTAACTGACAATGAAGTTTTCGAAGGAATCAAAGAGCAAGTTCGAGGAATGTTCAAGCAATATGGAATGGCTGATGCTGATGAGTTAATTGTTTTGAATACCGCAAATCGAATGGCAGAAGACAAAGAGCAAATGAATAAAGTATATGGTGAAATGATGAATGAAAAAGTATTCAACACCATCAAAGGCGAAATAACCATTAATGAAACGCCAATTTCACGGGAGGATTTTGATGCTTTATTGGAAGAAGAAAGAGCGAAAGCAATGGCTGCTCAAGCAGCAGCTCAAGTTAAAAGTATAGTAAATACCGAGGAGGAGGAAGTTGAAGCGGAGGAAGTGGAGTAAGTAAAATTGGTTATTGAGTGATTAGGTTACTAAGTTATTGGAAACCTGCCTCACTAATAACTCAATAACCGATTAGTCTAACTAAACGACAAATTGATCGAAAATAGATATTATTCGTTGAACAAATTTCATTTGAATTGTTTAACATTGTGAAGTTTGCGAATTGGAGGTGATTGACTCCCAATTCGCATACTTGTTTTTATAGAAAATCTTTTTAAAACTGTAAAAATTGAAGCACCCGTTTTAGATTTTTACTAAAAAAATTAATACCGATATGTTTCCAAAAGATGAATTTAAAAAGTATGCTACTAAGCATCAAGGAATTAGCTCTTTGAACTTAGAGCGATTTGAAAAAGCGCAGCAAGCAGGATTTCAAAATAGTTTGACACCTTATGTAATCGAGGAAAGACAAATGAATGCAACGCAATTAGATGTATTCTCTCGATTGATGATGGATAGAATTTTGTTCCTTGGAACAGATGTTAACTTTCAAGTAGCTAATATTTTACAGGCGCAATTATTATTTTTGGAATCTGTAGATCCAAAAAGAGATATCCAAATGTTTATCAATTCTCCGGGAGGAAGTGTGATTGACGGAATGGGAATTTATGATACGATGCAATATGTAAGTCCTGATGTAGGGACAATTTGTACAGGAATGGCTGCTTCGATGGGAGCTGTTTTGTTATGTGCAGGTGCTAAGAAAAAACGTTCTGCATTGCCTCACTCAAGAGTAATGATTCACCAATTGTCAGGAGGAATGAGAGGAACATTTTCTGATATGGAAATCAGTTATAATTTCTCTAAACAATTAAGAGAGGAATTATACACTATCCTTGCTAATCATTCTGGCAAAACTTTCGAGCAAATCGAAAAAGATTCAGATCGTGATAATTGGATGAAAGCAAAAGATGCTAAAAAATATGGATTGATTGACGAAGTGTTGGAAAGACATTCAACCAAAGATGATGCATAATTTTTTGTAAAAAAATAAAATGATGAGCGGTAAGTTGTGATGACTTGCCGCTCTTTTTTTTTGGAAAAAAGGAGTTAGATTCAGGACTTAGTGTTTCTTCGTAGTTTGAATGGCTAATAGCATACCTTGGGGAATACACGAAGCCCTGGCTCCTGCTGGAGAGCATAGCGACCAACCTGATTGCCTGACTCCTTTTTCATTTTTCCTTTTTAAGCAAAGAAATATTATAACCACCGTCAAACTTTTACTAACTTTGTGTGTTGAAAATAACATGTTTTTGATTTTATTTTTTTAGAAAAAAACAAGTTCAAAAATTAACCTCATTTAAGACTAAGTGCTTGAAAATCAATGGATTAAGTTTTTATATTTTGACCCTCAAAGATTAATTCAAAAAAAAATACAATACCATATTTATATGCGTAAGACGAAAAATACTCATCGTTGTTCATTTTGTGGAAGAGATAAATCTGAAGCACTAATATTAATTGCTGGAATAGACGGGCATATTTGTGAAGTTTGTGTTGAACAAGCTGATGAAATTATTCAAGAAGAATTATTTGCAGATAAAGCTACTGAGTCAAAAGAAGATTTTTCCCTAGCAGAGACAGTCACTCCAAAAGAAATTAAAAATCACCTCGACCAATATATTATTGGACAAGATGATGCTAAAAAATTCTTATCCGTAGCGGTTTATAACCACTACAAAAGATTACGTCAAGATGTGATGGATGATGGAGTAGAAATTGAAAAGTCGAATGTACTTTTCGTAGGAAGAACTGGAACTGGAAAAACGTTATTGGCGAAAACCATTGCTCGATTCCTCAATGTTCCATTTGCGATAGTAGATGCAACCGTTTTTACTGAAGCTGGATATGTAGGAGAGGATGTGGAAAGTATTTTGAGTAGATTGTTACAGGTGTGTGATTACAATGTAGCTGCTACCCAGAAAGGAATTGTGTACATTGATGAGATTGATAAAATCGCTCGTAAATCTGATAATCCTTCCATTACTCGAGATGTTTCAGGAGAAGGAGTTCAGCAAGCAATGTTGAAAATGTTGGAAGGAACTATCGTAAATGTTCCACCACAAGGAGGCCGAAAACATCCTGAACAAAAATTAGTAAAAGTAAATACGGAAAATATTCTTTTTATCTGTGGAGGTGCCTTTGATGGAATTGAGAAGAAAATTGCTAATCGAGTAAATCGACAAGTGATTGGATTTGCCAATGATAAAAAAGAAAAAATCGATCGTGAAAATTTGTTGCAATATATTTCGCATCAAGATTTAAAAGCATTTGGTTTGATTCCAGAATTGGTTGGACGACTACCTGTTTTGACTTATTTAGAGCCTTTAGATTTGGATGCATTGAAGAAGATTATTACTGAACCTAAAAATTCTATTCTTAAGCAATACATGAAATTGTTCGCTTTAGAAGGAATTCGATTGTCTTTTAATGAATCGGCAATTGAATATATAGCGGAGAAAGCACTTGAATATGAATTGGGAGCGAGAGGTCTAAGGTCCATCTGCGAAGCAATTATGACTGATGCGATGTTCGAATTACCTTCTCAAAAAGAGGTAACTGAATTTGAAGTGACACGATCATATGCTATAGAAAAATTAAGTAAATCGAAAATTTCAAAGCTGAGAGCAGCTTAATTTTGATGAAAAACCACTTTTTTGAGTGATTTTAAGCTGTTTATTAAAAGTTAATTAAAAAAAGTTGTAGAAAATTATAGGTTTTTGCAAATACTTTTTTAATTTTGATGTAGATAAAATAAACAAAAATTAGTTTAATTATCGTTAAATACGAATAAAGACTAAAGTCAGTTCTTGACTTTATATATAATTATAGAGAGAGCGTTTATTGTACACCCCGTTCCGGATCCTTCCGCAACGGGGCTTTTTTTGGGTAGAAGAGTCAGGTGAGAGGTTAGTCCCTGACTCCTGACCGAAAGCGCAGCGACCAACCTCTCACCTGACTCCTTTTTCTAAAAAAAATTACTATTGTAGATTTTACTTCTTTTCTTTGTAGCAAAAAAAGCATGAGATATTTCGCTGAACTTTCTTACAAAGGAACACATTACAATGGCTGGCAACGTCAACCAAATGCTCCTTCTGTTCAGCAAACTATTGAAGAAGCTTTTTCCATGATCCTTCGTACTCCAATCGAAATTATGGGATGTGGTCGAACAGACACGGGAGTACATGCGAGTCAATTCTATATCCATTTTGATTTGGATATTATCCCAAAAGGTTTTGAAAGAGATTTTGAGAAAACATTTCTAAATCGAGTCAATAAATATTTGCCAAAAGATATTGCTATCCATCGAATGTTTGAAGTAACTGAGAATGCACACGTTCGATTCGATGCCTATTATCGAGCTTATGAATATCATTTAGTTTTTGATAAAAATCCTTTTTTGGCAGAAACTGCTTTTCGTTTTGCCCAAGGCAAAAAATTAGATGTTGAAAAAATGCAAGCTGCCGCAAAACTCTTGTTAGATTATGAAGAGTTTTTTACTTTTTGTAAAACTAAATCTGATGCAAAAACGATGTTATGCGATATCAAAAGATCAGAATGGGAATGGGAAAAAGAAGGAAAGCATTTAGTTTTTCATATTGCAGCTAATCGTTTTTTGAGAGGAATGGTTCGATTAGTGGTAGGAATGTGTATTAATGTTGGATTAGGGAAGGTGTCGCTTGAAGAAGTGAAAGATGCATTGAATCATCAGAAGCGTTTGAACAAAAGTTATAGTGTTCCGCCAAATGGACTTTTTCTAACGGAAATAAAATATCCAGAGAGTTTGTAAAAGATCGCTTCGCTGACAGAGGTCAGACCGAGCGCTTCGCTTTCTGTCAAAGGGCAGACTGACGATTTTGTATGAAATTGCTTCGCTGACAAAATACAGATTGTAATCTTGGTAACTAACAGAAGAAAGTCTAAGGTATAGGCAATTCTCATCGTCAGTCTGATCTCTGACAAGGAGCAAAGCGACTGATCTGACCTCTGTCAGCGAAGCGATCTTTTCCTTATTTCGCGATGGCTGCAAAAGGATCATCAGTCAATCCATAAGCTGCTAAACTCGTCGCACCTTTTACATCTTTCATTTTTAAATCAAATATTTTACTTTTATGTAAAGTGGATATTTTAGCACCAGTATCTAAGGTGATCCAATCTTCCCAAGTGAATTCCAAGCCTCCGATGGGAATAATTCCAACCCACATTTTCCAACTTTTAGGCAATCCATTCTCGTCTAAAATCCAACCGTATGCATCTCCAGGAGTTACTCCTCCTGATTCGTAAGAAACCATCATTGCTTCTCGTCCATCTTTAGTTTGGATGATACTTCGACTCGTTCCAGGATCAAATGCTTTGACTGCAGCATTCAGCCAAAAGGAATCATTACAGAAATGTTTCCAAGCTTCGCTGACTAATTTTTTAGCTATTTCACCTGTGACTTCAGCGCCTTTTACGTAGCTTTTACCCGTTACTGATTTGGTATGAAGCAAAACTTCGTTGTCATTCCACATTACTTTGACATAATTTCGATCTTTGTCCCAGAGGTATTGTTGACGTCCGGCAAAATCCCAACTGATGATATTAGTAGTATCCCAAGCGGGCTTGTTGACAGCCGTCATCATTGTTTGTGCAAGTGCATCTGCTTCAGCGGATGGAGAGGTAACTGGTCGAGACTCGTGAGCCATGATACCTAGAATTGTCAAGATCAAAAGCAATCCAGCCAGACCTATAAAGAACCATTTAAAGAATTTTTTCATTGGAGGAATTTTTTTGTTTGTATAAATGTGTTTTTGTCATTCGAATAAATACTCTAAAAACAGGACAATCATCTGAAACATCTCTTAAAGAAACTTCCGCCACCCCTTCTTCCTTTTAATATGAAAATAAGGAGTTGGTTTCGCCCCAAAACCTTCCGTCCATTTTTCATTTTTATTAAAATCAAAAATGATCGGTCGAGTGGCATTTGTCTGAATAATTCGATCAATCAACATATGATGAGCGCCCGTTTTTTTCCCTTCGTCAGAAATAGTTCCAATCAGACTCATCAACTTTCCATGGCTAAATATAAAAAAATCTGCGGCCAATAAATTACCTTTTTTATCCTCAACTCCAGTCGAGAAGCCTAATCCTCGATGCATCGCATTATACATAATTCGCTGCAAGGCATGAAATTTTTCATCCACCCACTTATTATCCTTGGTATGTTTTTTATAAAAATCAGCAAGTACCTCAGGTTTTAAATTGGAGATGGAAAACATCGAACTTGATTCTGCTTCCGCAATAATATCTTTCGTTTCTTCTGCATAATCGTTAGCGATACTTGGATAATCTTTATTTAAGAGGATATGATAATTCTGCTGCTCCGTTTTTTCAAAATCTAAATCGTCATGCACCGAGACGCCCTCGTTGAGTGCCATTTCAATATTTTGATACTCAGGCGGGATGGCATCTAAAAATGCGTCAACACGTTTTTTCGATAAAATATTGACAGAATAAATACCGGTGGAGCGAGCCCAATGAGGAATGAATAACTCTTTGGTTTTTAGCATTTTAGGTTCCCAGATGAGTGGAAGAACTGATTCGTAATCATCTTCAATCAGGCAATCCCAATTTTTAGAAACGTTATTTAAAAACCACATGTAGCCAAATGGATTTCCATTATTCGCAAAATGAACACAACTGTTCCATTTGTTTTTATCAATTTCTTCAGCTTTTAGATAATGTATATTCATATTGATATATCGTACTTTTTTATTCGTAGCGGAACTTTTTAAGCCCCATTGATTTGCTACGGCACTTGAAAAGTACCGCTACGTAACATTACGTAAAAGTATAACAAACCAAATCAGAAAAGGATTTTTGAGTTCATAAATTATATTGTAATTTGTTTTGTAGTCAAATCTCCAATCATGAAAAACAAACATCTCAATCAACTGATTTACTTTTTTGGATTGTCAAAATTGTTAATCCATTTTTTTACGAATACCAATTATGGATTGCATCGAGACGAATATTTATATCTCGATCAAGGAAATCATTTGGGGTGGGGGTTTATGGAAATTCCTCCTTTGCTTCCTGTGATTTCAAAAATAATTGGATGGCTAGGAAGTAGTGTTTTTGTCACTCGATTGTTTCCAGCGTTGATTGGAATGGCAACTATTATTTTAGCAGGTATGATAGTGAAAAATTTGGGAGGCAAAAAATGGGCAATCATTTTTACTTGTGGAGGATTACTTTTATCGCCTGCCATGCTTGGAAGTAATACTCTCTATCAACCCGTTTCCTTCAATCAATTTTTTTGGTTTTTGTCTGCTTATCTATTAATGCAGGCGATTAAAACGGAGCAACCTCGATTTTGGTATTTTTTAGGACTAAGCATTGGTTTTGGTTTTATGATGAAATATTCGATTGTATTTTATGGATTGAGTGTTGTAATTGCATTGTTATTGACGCCTCAAAGAAAATGGTTGACAACCAAATATCCCTACCAAACTTTACTCATTGCACTTGTAATTGCTTCACCAAATTTGTTTTGGCAGTATGAGCATAATTGGCCAGTATTGCATCATATGCAAGAGTTAGCGGAAACACAATTAATATATGTGGATTGGGGACAATTTTTATTGGAGCAAGTTCAATTTCATTTTGCGTTTTCTATTGTTTGGGTAGCTGGATTAATTGGATTGTTTCGTTGGGAAAGGTTTAAAGTTTATCGGTTTTTAGGGATTGGATTTTTGCTAACGATTTTATTGATTGGTTTTTTAAGTGGTAAGCCATATTAGACGATTGGTTCGTTTACAATTTTATTTCCATTCGGAGGAGTTGTTTTGGAAAAGTGGATCTCGAAAAGTATGTTTCGAGTAAGTTTGTTTGCAGGAATGACTATGCTTACCATTCCTGTATTGCCATACATTTTACCAATTTTTAAAATTGATAAAATGAAAAAGTATTGCGCATTTATGGATGAAAAATTTGGATTAGAAGGTCCTTTGATTTGGGAAAACAGTAGAAAATATGACCTCCCTCAAGATTTTGCAGATATGTATGGTTGGGAAGAATTAGTTGAACGAGTGGCTAAAATATATCATGCTCTGCCTCCTGAACAAAAAGAAAAGTGTTTGGTTTACGGAGGAAATTATGGACATGCAGGGGCAATGAATTATTATAAGGAAAAATATGATCTTCCTGAGATTCATTGTTTTAATTCTAGTTATGTAATGTGGACAAAGGAAGAGGTAGATTTTAATTGTCAGATCATGGTAGAAGATTGGTATCAGGCTCCAACGTCTGATTATTTTGAAAAAAGAATTTTAATGGATAGTATTCGAAATCCATTTGCGAGAGAAAGAGGGTTTATTTATTTTCAAGAAATACCAAAAGTGGATGTGAAAGAGGCTTGGAAAAATATCGTAAGAGGGGAAAAGGAGGAGTTTAATTTTTAAGATGCTTTGACCAATCAAGTGAAGTAGCTTTGATAACTTAACTTCGAGGAGTGAGCATGTGCAAAAGCTAAAGTTGTTAAAGCCATTGGCAGTAAGAACGCTAGCTGCGAATAGCTAATAAAGTGTGTCAAAGTTATTTTTACAGCACCAGCGCTAGCGAAGCATTTGTTTTTTCGATCACGCAGAAATCTCTCAGCTCATGTATTTTCATTCCAGAATTTATTACAAAAAACAATGAAATAAAGTCTATAAAATATGATTATTTTTGCAAAAAAATAATCATAAGATGCCACAAGAGTACATTACATACGACGTCCGAAAGAGAGTAATTCATTTAATGGAAATGCACGATGCTGAGGCAATTGCTCAGATAGTGGAAGACCTTTCTTCCAAAGACATCGTACACTTAATTGGCCATTTGAATCGAAATGATCAAATGAAACTTTTCACACTTTTATCTCCTGAAGATGCTGCGGAAGTAATGGAAGAGATTCCAGAGATTCAGGCAGTCGAAATTATAGGAGACTTGGAGGCTGAAGATGCAGCAGCTATCTTGAACGAAATGGAGAGCGATGACCAGACGGATCTTATTATGGAACTGGATAATGAAGATGCTCAAGCCATCTTGAATAAAATGGAACCAGGAGAGGCAGCCTCCGTAAGGAAGTTGTTAAGCTATGAATTTGATACTGCGGGAGGTATGATGCATACGGAATACTTTTCATTTTTTGAAGATCAAACTATAAAACAAATTACCGAAGACCTACGTCTCAATAGTGAAAAATATCAGGACTTCCAATTGAAACATATTTTTGTTACCGATAGGGTTCAAAAGCTAAAAGGTGTTTTAAAAATGCAGGATTTATTACTGGGGAAGATTGATGATTTTTTATCCGATATTATAGTAAAAGAGGTATTGTCTATAAATCATTTAGCCAAGCTCGATGAACTTATTGAGTTTTTTCATAAGAATGAATTGATTGGTGTTCCGGTAATTGACGATGCAGGTAAACTAGTCGGAGTTATTTTACGAAAAGATATTTTAGAAGCTCAAACGGATCGAATCACGCAGGAGCACATGGAAAGTCAAGGAATTGTGGGAGGAGATGAACTTCGAACTATGCCAGTTCTTTTGAGAGCGAGACGACGGTTGTCTTGGTTGTCCGTAAATATATTGTTAAATATTGTAGCAGCAAGTGTGATTGCTTATAATCAGGATGTATTAAGTTCGGTAATTGCGATGGCAGTTTTTCTACCTATAATTTCAGATATGAGTGGTTGTTCTGGTAATCAGGCAGTTGCTGTAAGTATGAGAGAGTTATCCATCGGGGCAGTCACTCCGAGGGAGGTGTTTCGGGTCTTGCGGCAGGAAATTTCAGTTGGTTTGATCAATGGAGTTGCCTTAGGAGTTCTGATAGGTTTAGCCGCATTCGCTTGGAAGGGAAATATTTATTTGGGTTTCGTAGTTGGAGCTGCCTTGACTATAAATACAATATTGGCTGTATCTATTGGTGGAACAGTACCTCTATTACTTAAAGGTTTTGATATTGATCCAGCACTAGCGTCTGGCCCAATTTTAACCACAATTACAGATATGATCGGATTCTTATTAGCGTTAACTTTTGCAGGTTTGGCGTTGAGCCATTTGCAAGGGTTATAGAATCACGAGGTGTAAAATAACTCATGTTTTACAAAAAATCCCAAACCTTCAACAAGAAGATTTGGGATAGATAATTTGGGGTTATCTTTTTATAAAATAAATCCTAAGGATCGCTAATAGAATGATTGATTATTGAATGATTATTTTTTCCATCTTTCTCTCACTCCCGCTCGTAAGTGTAGCCATATAAATGCCTTTGACTGCCCCTTCTGTATTCCAATCGAAACGCGGATTAGGATCATTTTTATTTATCCTTTTTTGAAAAACGAGTTGCCCTGTGATGGAGTGGATTTCGATGATGGCATTATTTATTTCCTCTTTTGAAATGACAAAATGAACCACATCTGTTGCTGGATTAGGCGAAATGGCCAAATGGATCTCTTTAGTATCATTTTTAAAAGAAATAGAAACGACCTTGGAGTACTCAAAGGTGTCATCCAAATCCACCATTTTTAAACGGTAATAACCGATGCCTTGCAATGGTTTTTCATCCAAAAGGGCATAACTCTGATTAGTTACGGTATTGCCATTGGCTGCTACGATGCTGATCATTTCAAAGGTGATTCCGTCCGAACTACGCTCCACTTCAAAATGGCTGCTGTTCTTTTCGGAAGCGGATGCCCAGGTAATTTTATTGCTTTGGTCGAGTGCTTCCCCTCTAATGTAAAGTAGTTCTATTGGCAATGCTACTGATGCCTGTATAGAAACAGTAGTGGCAGTATATGCTACAGCGAAAGTGAACCCGGGAACAGTCGGAATCGTAACGCTTGCGAATTCGCCGACCTTGCTGCCAAAAGTCATTACAATATAAATGTCAGCGGCAGTTGGATTATTAAGCCAGGTTACTTCTAGCGTGGCATTGGTAAGGGTAGCTTCACCGGTGAGAGCGAGCACATCATTATTAGGAACGGCGCCATCGATTTCAGATTCATAGGTATTGCTTCCGGGGTTCAGATTTCCTGTAACAGATAGGGTGCCGGTACTATTGCCGGGAGCGATAGCACCGCCGGAAGCACCTGTATAGGAACCACCGTTTTGATTGATCGTGCCAGAACCATTTATAGTGCCGGTAGAGTTATTGTTTAGGGTGGCGCCGAAGTTGTTTACCAGGGTGCCATTGGTAGTCAAGGTAATGTTGTTGTTCAAGGTGCTGCCGTCGTTGTTTCCCA
>CAYGRM010000041.1:25460-26684 GCA_964352225.1 uncultured Saprospiraceae bacterium
GTGCTGCCGTCGTTGTTTCCCAAAGTACCGTTGTTGATGAGGGTGCCACTATTGTTCACGATGCCGCCTGAGTAGTTGGAAATTACCCAGTCATTGGTCACGTTGCCGGAGTTGGTCACAGTACCCCAGTTGTTAATGCTGCCGTAGGTGTCGATGGATAGGTTGCCGCCAGAGTTGTTTTCCAGCGTACCGTAGTTGCTGAGGATCCTAGAGTTGGTGACGGTTAGGGTGCTGCCGGAGAGAATGGAGAGGGTGCCATTGTTCACCATTGTATTATTTATATTACAATTAGAGGATATATTAACAACATCGTTGGAGCTAATGTTGGTTCCTGGATAGAATGGAGACCAATTTCCTGACGTCGTCCAAAAGTTATTAACTGTATTCGTAAAAGTAAAGGTAGTGGCAAATACAGCTGGAGAAGTTAGGCATACTAAAATAAGTGATACTAAAAAATAAAGGTGACGCTTAGAGATCAGCAACTACTTTAAATTTCCTTGTCGGATTCGTGTATTGTAATGTGTTTGCATAAAAAAAGTTTTTTTTGTGAAAAATTAGGCTCTGGTTTTCTAGGCCTATGGATTAAAAGCGAGTAAGTACCCAGTTAGTCGAATAGAAATAAAAAAGGTCGCCAAAGGGAACAATTTATTTTAAAATAAAAATTGGGGAAGAAGGGAAAATAAGCGGGAAGGGATGGTGAAAAAAAGAAGGTGTTTTTTATATAATGTGTAAGACCTTGACTATCAATGTTTAGAGTATGGTTTTAACTTTTCAGTAAAGCTGAATTATTTTTATTTTTGAATGCTGAGACAGAGAGGCGCAGAGAATTTTTCTTAAAAAGATTAAAAACTCTCTGTCTCAGCGTTCAAAAATTTATTAGCGTAAAGAAATGCTGAATGCTTCTAAAATCTTATGACTAGCCATTTCTACTCAGCTAGTTGGATAGCAATAAAAAAGGTCGCTAAGAAGGGGAAAAATATTTCGTTAGCCTAAGGATTTTTTTTCAAAAATAGAGTATGTAATAGTTAACTATATGAAATGCATATTGTTAGCTATTAGAATATTATGGCAGTTCAATTTATAGAAATATAGATATGCGTTAATTGTTGTAAATTGATTGCATTTCAAATTAACTAAGAGCATGTTTAAATTTTTACCGTTTTGAAAACCAACGCTTTATGAACCTTGCGTCCAATTTAATTTTTATTTAGCTCGCTAAACTTC
>CAYGRM010000042.1:0-5773 GCA_964352225.1 uncultured Saprospiraceae bacterium
GTGTTTATCCGCTCCAATCCGCCTAATCCGCGTTCCCATCAAACATTTTTTTTATCTTGCAATTACAAAACATTAACGACATATGAAAAACCTCCTTTTCCTTATTTCCGTTGCAACTTTAGTTTACCTCACAAGTTGCCAACAAGACATTCCTGAAAATAAAAACGACGACTTATCAAAAGAACTCCACGCTATTTTTGATGAAGAATGGAAATTCCGCAGCAAAGATGATGATGCCGAGCTCCTCCCCGATGTAACGTCCGAAAGAGAGCAAAAAGATGCTGAATTTTGGAAAGGCATTTTGGAAAAACTAGCCAAGATTGACCGAACCAAACTCACCAAAGAAGATCGGATCAACTACGATATTTTCAAATATCAATTGGAAGACAAAGTCGCTCGAATTGGTTTCGAAGACTACTTGATGCCGCTGAATGCAGAAGGTGGATTTTACACCAATTTATCTTACATGGTTCGAGGAATGTCATTTGAAACTGCCGATGATTATGAGAAATATTTGAAAAAATTAAAAGCTGTTCCGCAGTTTTTTGATGACAATATTGCGCTCATGCGGCTAGGGATAGAAAAGGGAATTACTCAACCAAAAGTGATTGTCAAAAACTACAAAGCGTTGATCAAATCATATCTTGTTGATACTCCTTCGGAGAGTAGTTTTTATGCTCCTTTTTCTAAAATGAACAGTAGCGTTCCAGAGGAATTACAAACTGATTTACAAAATCGAGCAAAAGAAATCATCCTTACTCACGTGCTTCCTGCTTATCAAAAATTCGATAAATTCATGGAGGAAGAATATGTGCCAAAATCTCGTAATTCATTGATTGCTAGTGACTTACCAAAAGGAAAAGAGTATTACGAGCAACGAGTACAGTTTTTCACCACCTTGCCAATGACCTCTGATGAAATATTTGAATTGGGAGAAAAAGAGGTAGCAAGAATTCGAGCAGACATGGAACAAGTCATCCAAGCGGTAAAATTCGAAGGTAGCTTTGCTGACTTCCTCGCCTTCCTTCGAACTGATCCACAGTTCTACGCAAAAACACCAAAAGATCTGCTTAAAGAAGCTTCTTATTTAGCCAAAAAAATGGATGGAAAACTACCTCAATTTTTTAATACGTTGCCTCGGAATTCCTACGGGGTCGAACCTGTTCCAGCAGCAATTGCGCCTAATTATACTGGTGGTCGCTACTCCGGTGGTTCACTTAAAAACCACAAAGCTGGGAATTATTGGGTGAATACTTACAAGCTAGAAAGTCGCCCTTTGTATGTTTTACCAGCCTTGACTTTGCACGAAGCGGTGCCTGGACATCACTTGCAAATTTCGTTAGCGCAAGAGTTGGAAGGTTTCCCTGAATTTCGAAAAAACACTTACTTATCATGCTACGGAGAAGGTTGGGGATTGTACTCTGAATATCTTGGAATAGAAGCGGGTATGTACGAAACGCCTTATGAAAATTTTGGTCGCATGACTTACGAAATGTGGCGAGCTTGTCGGTTGGTTGTGGACGTAGGAATTCATGCAAAAGGTTGGACGCGAGATCAAGCGGTGGAATTTTTAGGCTCCAATACTGCACTTTCTTTGCATGAAGTGAATACGGAAATTGATCGATATATCGGTTGGCCCGGACAAGCACTTTCTTATAAAATGGGGGAATTAAAAATTCGGGAGTTGCGAAAAAAAGCGGAGGCGGACTTGGGTGATAAATTTAATTTACGAGATTTTCATGATGTGGTTTTGTTGAATGGGGCGGTGCCGTTGTTTGTTTTGGAGGAGTTGGTGAATGATTGGATTGGGAGTGTGAAATCAGAATCGTAACGAGCGACTGACTTCGAGTCAGCCTCTCGATTTTCTAAATTTTATAGTAAAAAAATCAGAGGCTAGCTCAAAGCTAGTCTTTGGTAAATATCTTAGTTTTTTACTATAATTTAATCTATGTTTTCTTTAGCATTTTTTATTTTACTGTTGGGCTCCTTTGTTGCAGTAATTATATTAGTTCGCCAGATCATTGGCAATCAAAAACATCTGACTGACGATATTATTCGAAGGTTTTTGATTAATCAGTTGAGTGAAAGAGAACATGATCGAACCACAGCGCACCTTGGTATCTGTGAGGCATGTCAAGAACGATTACATAATTTTGGAAAAAAGCGGCCGCTGGAAGACCACTTGATTGATCCGAAGGAATAAATTTTATTCACTCCCCTCCTTTTTCCTATATTTGTCTTTCCAAAAAATGTTCTAAAAACATCTACATGAAAAATCAACATCAAGAAGAACCACCTCCACCGATTTTCAAAACGTGGAATCAGATGTACGCCTTCGTACTCATTTTGCATTTTGTGCTCATTTCTGTTTTTTATTTGCTTACAAAATATTATTCTTAATTACTTTTTAAATTTTCAATATGCACACGATTGATTGGGCTGTATTGGCATTTACTTTATTGTTCATTGTCTGCTATGGGCTTTGGAAAACCCGAATGGTCAAAACAACCGAAAGTTATTTGCTTGGTGACCGTGAATTAAAATGGTGGACCATCGGACTTTCCATCATGGCAACGCAGGCAAGTGCGATTACTTTTTTATCGACTCCAGGGCAAGCATTTGATGACGGGATGCGATTTGCGCAATTCTATTTTGGTTTGCCGATTGCAATGGTGATTTTGGCAGTTTTCGTTTTACCTATTTTTTATCGACTCAAAGTCTACACAGCCTATGAATATTTAGAGCAAAGATTTGATGTGAGGATGCGGCAGTTTACTGGGTTCTTATTCTTACTTGGAAGAGGTCTGGCTGCGGGGATTACGATATATGCGCCTGCGATTATTTTGTCATTAGTCTTAGGTTGGAGTTTGAATGGAACGATTGGAGTTATGGGTGTTTTAGTCATTTTTTATACCATGTCAGGTGGAACAACTGCGGTAAGTCAAACGCAAAAACAACAGATGATTATTATCATGGGTGGTTTGATTGCAGCATTCGTCATTTTGATTACCAAGTTACCGGCTGATATTTCTTTTTCAGATACCATAGGTGTGGCAGGAAAAATGGGTAAATTGAATATCGTTGATTTTGAATTTGATTTGGAAAATAAATATAACATGTGGTCGGCTCTTTTTGGGGGAACATTTTTGTTTCTTTCCTATTTTGGAACAGACCAATCACAAGTGGCTAGATATCTTTCAGGAAAAACTTTGACAGAAAGTCGATTGGGACTTTTGTTTAATGGTATTTTTAAAGTGCCGATGCAATTCTTTGTTTTGTTTGTGGGAATTATGGTTTTTATGTTTTATCAATTCATCAAGCCACCTGTACATTTTAATCCATCCAACTTAGCCAAAATTGAAGCCGATGCAGCTTCGCAAGCAGGACTCCGAGATTTACAAACCAAGTATGATCAGGTTTTTGAACAAAAACAAACAGAGATTCGAACCATGGTTTCTGCCTTTAATTCGGAAGACCAATCGGTCATTAATCAATCTCAAATTGCACTTAAAGATTTAAATGATCAAGATATCAAAATCAGAAAAGATGTTGATCAGTTACTATCTAATTACAGCGAAAGAACTGGTGAAAAAATCGATGTGGAAGATAATGATTATGTTTTTATGTCTTTTGTTACCCAACACTTACCGGTTGGATTAGTGGGACTTTTGCTAGCTGTAATTTTCTCAGCTGCGATGTCTTCGATTGCCTCGGAGCTGAATGCTTTGGCAAGTTGTACCACCGTAGATTTTTATAAAAGGTCTTGGAATAAAAATAAATCTGATGCACATT
The DNA here is from genome assembly GCA_964352225.1 of uncultured Saprospiraceae bacterium. GTDB lineage: Bacteria > Bacteroidota > Bacteroidia > Chitinophagales > Saprospiraceae > CAJQQY01. The sequence goes on from CAYGRM010000042.1 coordinate 3,793, forward strand.
ATTTAAAATCTGCTAAATTTTTCACCTTGGTTTGGGGAGGAATTGCCTTGGCATTTGCCTCCGTTGCATCTCTTTTTGAAAACTTAATCGAATTTGTAAATATCGTAGGATCCTTATTCTACGGAACTATTTTAGGCGTATTTGTAGTTGCTTTCTTTTTTGAAAAAGTAAAATCCAAAGCTGTTTTCGTAGGCGCACTAGTTGGGGAATTTGTGGTATTAACCACTTTTGCCTTAGATTATTATGAGGTGATTAACCTTGCTTACTTATGGTTAAACATGATTGGATGTTTGGTGGTAGTTATTGTAAGTATGCTGTTACAGCCTTTATTTGGAGATGACGAACCAAAGGAAGAAAAGGGGAATCCAATTGATTTGGATGAGAATTTATTGGACGATATTGCGATGAATAGCTAATGATTAACGGTGAACTGTTAACCATTTCATAAATAGTTAACAGTTCACCATTAAATCTAAAAGTCTTTTAAGATTTGTTCATTTGCTTTTGCGTAACCAGCATTTCCAGCAGCTTTAGCAGCCGCAGAAGATTTTGCAATAGTAGATTGTGCTTCACCTTTCATTCCAAGTTTAGCTTCGATTTGAGCTTGCAATCTTAACTGCCAATATTTTTCTCCTTTCTGATTAGCTATTTTTACCCACTCATGAGCTTTCTTCATATCTTTACCATTATCATAGTAAAATTTAGCAGCAGAGTAATATTCAGCTCTAGTTGTACCTTCCATGGCAGATTCAATTTGCTCCATCACTTTATCTTCGAAAGAAACCTCTAATTTGAAAGGAACATACCAGTTACCCCATTTCAATGAAATAGTTGCTCCATCATCTTTAATATCTGCAATATCAATGGCAAAAGATTCTACGAAGTTAGAACGCTTGTAACCTTTTACTTTGAATCTAATTAATTCATCTGCTTCGTTATATTTCCCCACATTTCCACCTAAGTCCAAATCTTTGTATAACATGATTGTCCAATCAACTGGATCAGGAATACTATATAAGGCATATGTTCCTGCAGGTACGGCATTACCTTCTATTTTTACATCATCACTAAAAGTGATTTTAGTTGCTTGATTAGCCCCTGTTCTCCAAATACTTCCAAATGCTTCCACATCTACAAAAAGTACCCGTCCTTTTACACTTGGTCGACTGTAATCTAAATTAACAGTAGTCAAACCAACTACTTGCTCCACTTTACAGCCTGGACTTGCAGCTGGTGTGTTAATCTGAGCTATGGCGCTGTTGGTGACCATCATTACAGCAGCAATCATAAATAAACTGGTCAATAATTTTTTCATCGTAAGATTTATTTTTTTAGGAAATAATTAATTAATTACTTGTTTCATCGCAAAATTAAGGTTTCTTTCCCACAAATTTAACAGCTAGTTTCTTTTAATAACCAATTTGTCTTTGAAAATAATTCTGTATATTTAATTCAATGTTCAAAGAGATATTGAAACAGTTCTTTTTATTTATATCAAGAAAATAACTTATCGTATCTCAAATTGACATCATTATTCTTTTCATATGATAAAATTATTACTTTCAAAAAGGTAGTATTATGAAAAATACCCTCTTTATGGTATTTTTAAAAATAGCTGCCAAAAGTTATTATTGTTCTATAAATTTTAGTTTATTTTTGTTTTACAACTAAACTAATAACAAACTATAACTCCTGTCTTCATAAGAAATTTGCAATACGCAAATGAGAGAGTGTTCCAAAAAGTTGTTTTACGCATAGTATTTAAGACGACGATTTACAAAACAAAATATTCTAGGGGCTAATTATTATCACATCAATTGATGTAAACCATCGTTTATCTGTGGAAAATGAATATGGTTTAAACTTCTTATAATAATCGGTTTTTGGAATAGGGGCTGCACCATTAAAGAATGGGCAGCCTTTTTTTATTTATTTTTTAACTTTTACTTGACTATATTAAATCAGGATTTGAGAAGTTTGA
>CAYGRM010000042.1:5783-8501 GCA_964352225.1 uncultured Saprospiraceae bacterium
CGAACTAGTTTGGAAGACCACTTCTCAAATCATAATTCCTTGTTCTTAAGTCGATATTCAAAATCAAAAAGCTCTTTTTGCTAAAATGCAAAAAGAGCTTCCCTTTTTTTTATTAAATCGTGGAACAAAAAGCCCCTGACTCCTCTTATAACTTCAACTTCTTCCCTTCATAAAATTCCACAATCATTTTTTTCAAAATAAATTCATACTTCGCAAGCACCAATTCAATTTCAGCGCTATCGCGATCATTGAGAATCGTTTTATATTCGAAAGCGTTAATATTTCCAAGGCTTAATTTATTTTTCATGGAAACGATAGATGCTTCGAGTAAAGTCAATGTCTTTTCAGCAGCTTCTAATTTTTTTGCAGCGGCTTGAACATCTAAAATCGCATTTTGAATATCTGTTCGAAGTTGTTGCTTGAATTGAATATTTTCCTCTTGCTTTTGGCGGTAGTTGACTTGGGCAATTTCTGCATTTAACTTGGATGATTTTCTATCTAAAATCGGAACATAAACATTTACACCTACTCCGTAACCAAGGTTATCACCGACTTGACTGAGGTACCTCTTATTTTTTAACTCAAATCCACTTTCAATAATTTCAGATGCAGGTACGTCTATATCAGGCCCAGGAATAGAAACAAAATAAGGAGATATTATCGTATCAAGGAAAGTATTAGAGTCATTAAGTTCCATGATCCCTGAAGAATAATTCGTCCAAATTCCTCCAAATAAACTCACCAGCGGTTTCTTCTCAGCTAAAGCAATGTCCTTATCTAACTTCAGGCTTTTCAATTCTATCTCTCCTCCGTCCACGCTTGGTTGAGTTTTTAAGGCTCTGGCATAAATACTATTAAATGAAAGGTTTTTGATAGACTCATCAGGTTGAGTTATTTTTTTAGGTCGTTCTATTTTGAGAGATTGCGAAGGATCGAGTTCTAGGATTTGTTTTAATGCCACATAACTTCGATCTAAATAATTTTGACGATCAATGATTTTTTGTTCATCTCGCGCTATTTGTATTTCGACATTTCCAAGATCTGCTGGAGATTGAATCCCTGCGTTGACTAAATTTTTAGTTTGCCGCATCCAAGATTCTGTTTGGGATAAATTTTTCTTTGCATTCGATAATTGTTCTTCAGCCATCAATATGGTTAAGTAAGCTTGCAACACACGCAACGATAAATCTTTTGCTAATTGATCGGCATCAGCTTGAGCAGACTGAACTGCTAGACTCGATTTTTCAATTCTCTTCTTCGTCTGATTCCCATCATACAAAGTGTAATTACTTTCTAATCGAAAACTATTATAAAGTGTAGATGCATTTCTAAAATCATTAGTTGTTGGGTCAATCGTTCGTCCTAAGTTTAACCCAATATTGGTAGAAAAACCTAAATCAGGTTGCCTTTCTGCCTCCGTTCTCTCTAAAATAATTTTATTTTTTTCTACCTCCAAATTGGCATGACGCAATGAGGTAGTATTATTTTGTTGTACATGCTGAATACATTTTTCCAATGACCAAGTCCGTTGAGCTGTCAGCACATTTCCAAGAAACAAAATACTTAAAACGGTTAAGGTTATCTTTTGCATAAAAAATAGATAAATGAAAAGAATGGATAATGAATGAAATTTAATCGTTGAACATTTTACGAATGACGTATTAGATTTTACGTTTTTCCCAATGAACTAAAATTTAGAATAAATTCAATTGATTATCTCACATAAAAATATATTACTCAATAATCCGTAGATAGGAGGTTAGATTAGGTTTTCAGGTTTGTCAGAAAGGTTGTTCTTTGTTGATTCGTTTAAATTTCTTCAAAGCAAAAAAAGCTTAATCATACGACTTTAAAGAAGTTTTGTAAAATTACGTTATTATTTAATGTTTTTGAAAAAATTATGCCACTCTTCATATTTATCTATTAAAAAAAATCTTTACATAACCCTGACATATTAAAGAAATTCGGTATAATTATTGCTATCAATTATATAGCTTATCATACGGCATAAAGTAATTTTGTAATTCGTTGATTATCAAATAATTACGCGAATTAATAAACATTAAAAAAAAGAAAAATTTACCTCTCAACTCCCTGATTTTTTTGTTTTTTTGCAAAATGAAAAAATCAAGCTGATGAGATCAAAAAATTTCAGCCAAATTTAAATGCCGATTTCTTTTCCTTTTTACAAACAATTAGATGCGATGGATTGCGGAGTAGCGTCCTTGCGAATGATAGCTCGCTATCATGGCAGACACTACAATCCGGAATACTTGCGCTCCATATCCTACCCTGATCGGGAAGGTGTCTCGTTGATGGATATCAGCGATGCGGCGGAACACATCGGTATGCATTCTTTGGCTGTAAAAGTTCCTTACGATGTCCTGCCCGAGGAAATCCCAGTTCCGTTTGTGGCACATTGGCGGCAGCAGCATTTTATCGTCGTTTACAAAATCAAAAAAAATAAAGTTTGGGTAGCAGATCCTGCACATGGAAAAGTGACGATTACCAAAGCCGAATTCATGGATGGCTGGGCGAGCGATACAGTCGATGGCGAAGATGTTGGAGTAATTTTGATGTTGGAACCTACGCCTAAATTCTACGAACGAGAAGGAGAAAAATCTAATACTATTAGTTTTGGCTACCTCTTCAAATATTTTAAAAGTTATACTGGACTGATTTGGCAATTAATTATTGGATTGTTGGCAGGTGCATTTT
>CAYGRM010000042.1:8511-26299 GCA_964352225.1 uncultured Saprospiraceae bacterium
CAGTCAGTTGTTGATACAGGAATTGAAAATCAGGATTTGGATTTTATCTATGTGATATTGATTGCACAGTTGGTTTTATATTTTAGTCAGACGGCGGTGGAATATCTGAGGTCTTGGATTTTGCTTTACATTGGATCAAGGGTCAACATCAACATGATTAGTGATTTTTTATTGAAAATGATGCGACTACCGATTCGCTTTTTTGATACTAAACTGATTGGAGATTTATTACAAAGAATTTCTGATAATCGTCGAGTGGAATATTTCTTAACCTCATCAGCTTTGTTTACTGCATTTTCTATGGTGACGTTTGTCATTTTCACTTTGATCTTAGCCGTTTACAGTAGATTGATTGTCGCTGTATTTTTGATCGCTACTTTTTTGTATATCGGTTGGGTTTTATTCTTTTTGAAAAAACGAAAAGAGTTGGATTATCGACGATTTGATCAAATGGCTGATAATCAAAGTACCCTCATCCAACTGATCAATGGAATGCAAGAAATTAAATTGCATAATGCCGAAAAACAAAAACGATGGAAATGGGAACGCATCCAAGCGAAGTTATTTCGAATCAGCATGAGTTATCTGAAATTGGAACAAATGCAAAGTGTTGGAGCCAATTTCATTAATGAATTAAAAAACATTTTTATTACATTTATTGCTGCTCGTGCGGTGATTCAAGGGGATATGACTTTAGGGATGATGATGGCCGTTCAATATATTATTGGTCAGTTGAATGGGCCAATTTCGCAATGGATGAATTTCATAAAATCATATCAAGATGCTGAAATTAGTTTGGAACGATTAAATGAAATTCATACGAAAGAAGAGGAAGAAGACTTGGAAGGAAAAATGAATATTCTGCCAGGCAATAAAGATTTGATTTTGGAAAATGTATTTTTTCAATATGGTGGGCCTAATTCAAATATGATTTTAAAAGATATTAGTTTGACTATTCCACAAGGAAAAAAGGTGGCCATTGTTGGAACGAGTGGAAGTGGAAAAACAACTCTGCTGAAATTATTATTGAATTTTTATCAACCAACTCGTGGAAATGTAAAACTAGGTGACACTACCCTATCTAATATCAGAAATAAAATATGGAGAGAAAAATGTGGCGTAGTGATGCAAGATGGTTATATTTTTTCGGAATCCATTGCTAACAATATTGCCCTCGGAGATGAAGTTATCAATAAAAAGAAACTACTCCACGCAGTAAAAGTGGCGAATGCTCAAACCTTTATCGAAGGTTTACCATTAGGTTATAATACTAAAATTGGAGGTGACGGAATCGGCCTGAGTCAAGGGCAAAAACAAAGATTATTACTCGCAAGAGCAGTTTATAAAAATCCAGAATTTATTTTCCTAGATGAAGCAACCAATGCGTTGGATGCTTATAATGAAATGATCGTAATGGATAATTTAGAAGAGTTTTTTGAAGGAAGAACTGTTTTAATAGTGGCGCATAGATTGAGTACAGTAAAAAATGCAGACATGATTATCGTACTAGAAGATGGTGAAATTATCGAACAAGGAACTCATAAAGATTTAACAGAATTAAAAGGAGCTTATTATTATTTAGTGAGAAACCAATTAGAACTTGGAGCTTAATACCAAAAAGTAACAATGGAAGAACACGACAGAATAGAACTTAGAAGTGATGATGTCCAAGAGATCATCGGAACTCCGCCACGTTGGATCGTGCGCTGGGGGACACTTGTGGTTACAGGTGCTGTTTTGGCGATGGTAGCTATGAGTTTCTATGTTCAATATCCTGATAAAGTAAGAGGCAGAGTAAAGATCACCTCCAAAATTGCTGCGGTTAGAGTTAATGCTCAAAAATCAGATCTGATTTCAAAAATATATGTAGAAGACGGTGATAAAGTTCAGGCAGGAGATCTGTTAGTAATCATGCAAAATGCTGCAAATTTTGAAGATGTCGAAGAACTAGAAGAATTTACCAAAGATTTGAATGATGCTGACCAATTTGAATTATTGGAATTCCTCTCTTCGGATTTTAAACAATTAGAAATTGGAACATTGCAACCTTTATATGCTGAGGTGCAAACAAACTTTGAGAAATTTCAATTTTACGAACAAAACAAAGCAGCAGCTAAAGAGATCACTCAAGTTAAAAGACAAATTCAAAATATTAACTCTGGTATCCGAATTCAAAATCGACAACTGAAAGATGCTAAAGCAACTGAGAGGTTAGAACAAAATAAATACGAACGTTTTAGAACGTTAAAAAACCAAAACAGTCTTGCGGAACAAGACTTAGAAGATCAAGAAAAAATTTGGATAGCAGCCAAAACTAGAGTTAAAGAAATTGAAGATGAAATCAATTCTCGCCTACTTCAAATTTCTGGGCTCAATAAAAGTATCGTTGATGTCGAAAGTACAGATAGTGAAACCAACAACCAAAACTATATCAATCTTCGAAATAGCATCAACAATCTCATCGGAGCAATCGACAGATGGAATGAGGAAAACCTCCTGATTGCAGCGATGGATGGAAAAATTTCTATGGTTCAAAACTGGAGTGAGAAACAATATATCGAACAAGGAAAAGAAATCATGGCAATCCTTCCCGAAAATATGGCGGATAATTATTTCACTCAACTTTTTATTCCCATCCAAGGTTCTGGAAAAATAGAAGTCGGGCAACGTGTCTTATTGAAATTAGATAATTATCCTTATCGAGAATTTGGACAACTGGACGGCGAAGTAATTGAACTGCCTGGACTTCCCCGAGAAGAAGGTCTACCTGTCAAAATTAAATTAACGAATGGTCTAGTCACTCGAAGTCAGAGAGTTTTAAAAATGGAACAAGAAATGCGTGGTAATGGTGAAATCATTACTGAAAATCGGAGTGTCTTTGTTCGTATTTTTGAAAACGTAATAAAACCTCTTTTTCAAGAATAAATCCAATCACAACTTATCATTAATATTTCTTTTCTTTGAGAAAAAAATATTATGAAAAATCCATTACTCTTTTTTTTACTCTTAATTTTTAGCGGAAGTATTTTTATGGTTAGTTGTCAATCTGATTCACCTACAGCTTCTACTTATTCACCTGCCGATGCGATCGACACCACGGACATCGAATACTTTTTAGCAGAGCTTTCTTCTGACAAATTCCTCGGTCGAAAACCTTGTTCCCCTGGCGAAAAAATCACCATTGAATTTATCAAAAATGAATTTCAAAAAATGGGACTCGAACCTGGAAATGGTGATAGCTATTTTCAAAAAGTTCCATTGGTTGACATCACCGCAGCACCTTCTGAAGGAATGTTTATCACCGGAGGAAAGGAAGATTTAAAATTTGAATACAAAAAAGATATGATGACTTTCACCCAACAAGTCAAAGAAAAAATCGATGTCAATAATTCGGAATTAGTCTTTTGCGGATTTGGAATTGTTGCTCCTGAATATGGTTGGAACGATTATGATGGAATAGATATGGAAGGAAAAACGGCTGTAATCTTTGTTAATGACCCAGGTTATTATTCAGAGGATTCCACTTTTTTCAAAGGCAAGACGATGACTTATTATGGTCGTTGGGATTATAAATTTGAAGAGGCTGCTCGACAAAATGCAGATGGAGTAATTTTGATTCATGAAACTGGAGCAGCTGGTTATCCTTGGTTTGTGGTTTCTAATTCTTGGTCAGGCGGTCAGTTGTCTTTGCAATCGGCTGATGACAATGCCTCAAGATGTGCGGTGGAAAGTTGGATTACTTTTGACGCAGCAAAACGACTCTTCCTCAATTCAAAAATTGAGGCAAAAGACTTATTGCAAAAGGCCAGTCAAAAAGGTTTCAAACCAATGCCTTTAGGCATGACGATGAGCACTTCGATCAAAAATTCCTTTGTAAGAAATAATTCTAACAATGTAATTGCAAAGATAACAGGTTCCGAAACACCCGATGAATATATCATTTACACCGCTCATTGGGATCATCTTGGAGTCGGTCAAGTCGTGAATGGAGATTCAATTTACAATGGCGCTTTGGATAATGCGAGTGGTTCTGCCAGCATGTTGTCGATTGCCAAAGCATATGCTGAAATGAAGGAAAAACCAAAACGTACCGTTATTTTTCTTTCCGTAACGGCTGAAGAACAAGGACTTCTAGGATCGCTTTGGTATTCTCAAAACCCAATTTATCCGATCAAAAATACCGTCGCTAATATTAATATGGATGGCGCTGCAATCATTGGAAGAATGAAAGATTTAACAATTACGGGTTACGGACATTCAGAGATGGATGATATTGCAGCTGAAGAGGCAAAGAAACAAGACAGATATATTTTACCTGACCAAGAACCTGAGAAGGGATATTTTTTCCGCTCTGATCATTTCTGTTTTGCTAAAGTTGGAGTGCCTGCACTTTACGCAAAAGGTAGCTATGATCATCGTGCAAAAGGAAAGGAATATGCCATGTCCAAACGAACAGAATTTACTACTACAAACTATCATCAACCCTCTGATCAATATGCTGGAGATTGGGATTTGAGTGGTGCGGTGGAAGATGCACAGCTATTTTTTAATGTAGGTCTTCGACTGGCGAATGAAAAATTATATCCACAATGGAAGGAAGGATCGGAATTTAAAAGTGCGAGAGAGTTGAAGGATTAATTTTTTTGAATATCGATTTAAGAACAAGGATTTATGATTTGAGAAGTTTGACGATGATGAACTACATTTTGCTATGAGAAACTTCTCAAATCATAAATCCTTGTCCGATATTCAAAAATTTTAAGCACCAGACTGAACCTGCATTTTCCCTTGTCCCAACATCTTCAAAACTCGCATATGCGAAACCACCGCTTCATTCACTTTCGAAAATTCGTAATATGGCAAATTAAATTCCTTCGCTGCATTTTTTACAATCTCCGAAATTTTTTCATAATGAATATGAGAAATGGTAGGAAACAAATGATGCTCAATTTGAAAATTCAACCCTCCCACCAAAAAGGTGACGAGTTTATTTTTTGTAGCAAAATTGGCGGTCGATCTCAATTGATGAATAGCCCAAGTATTATTCATTTTTCCATCATGAGGTATATCTGTATGTTCTGGTCCTTCCACCAAATGTGCCAACTGAAAAACAAACGTAATCAACAATCCAGAAACAGCATGCAATAAGATAAATCCTAAAATCACTACCCACCAAGTCACACCAAGTAACATTGGTAGCACTAGCATATAGAAATAATAAAACAGCTTGGAAGAAATCATAATAATCGTTTCTCGAGTTGGATTAAAACCACATCGTTCGGTCATTCCAGATTTATTATAATTGACTAGTTGTTTAAAATCTTTTTGGACTACCCAACTTAATGTTGCCAAAGAATATAATAATGGCGCATACCAATGTTGAAATTTATGATACCATTTCAACTTACCTTCTGGCGACAATCTCAAAAATGGTTTGTCATCAATATCCTCATCTAACTCATATATATTAGTGTAAGAGTGATGTAGCACATTATGCTGAATTTTCCAAGTGAAGGAACTTGCACCAATCATATTCATGGTATATTCCATCAAAGTATTCACCCATTTCACTTTTGAATAAGAGCCATGGTTGGCGTCATGCATCACACAAAGTCCAATTCCTGAATTACCTAATCCCATCAATAAATAGCAAACCAATGCTCCCCAAATAGGCAACACTTGAGCTAATATTAATGCGAAAGGAATAAAGTAAAATGAGAAAACAACAAAGGTTTTTAAATACAATAAACCATTTCCGGTTTTCTTAATTTTATTTTTTTCAAAGTATTCGTTGACTCGTTTTCGGATGGTTGGAAAAAAATTATGGGGATCTTTTCTAGCGAATTTAACAGTAGGAATCATTAGTTGATTATTGAAAAAATTTGTAAAATATAGTTAGGTGCTTTTTGGGTTTGTTTAGTTAACAAGTCTTAATTAACGATTTTAAATGGGTTAAATTTCATTTATCAACGATGATAAAAATCATGGAAAATCTTTTTTTAACGAAGACTAACTATTTTGATAATGTTAGACAATCGAAAACCTTTATAATAAAATCATTAACTTGATTCATTCATGTTTAACAAAGAAAAGCAAAAACTGACAGTATTTAGTAGTTTCTAAGTAAAATCTAAGTCAAAATCTATTTCCTTTTTCCAGATTTTTATATAAAAAAGAGTCATTCCAAAACTTAACTATGGAACTTTCCAGTAGTTTCTTTTGTATTTTCCCTTGTAAATTTTAACATTAAATAAAATATAAATTTTGGCGAAGCTAAAAATTAAAGGTAAGGATATTAGAAAAATTGGATTTCCTGAAAATAAGATTATCGGGATGGCTATTGATGCGGTTCATCGTCACTTTAAACATGAAAAGAAAGAAAATGTTTTAGCTCTTTTGGAAAAACTAAAAGATCGACCACAAGACTTTCTAATGGATGAGGCACTTGGCAACATTGCTCAGTTATTGATGCCTATCGAAGAGAAAAAAACATTGGAAATTGCCATTGCTGACGAACCTTTAGATTTTAATATTTTTGGAAGAGAATATATCGACGATTCTGCGGTCTTGCAAATGAGCAATGCTATGCGGCTTCCTGTAACCGAAGCAGGAGCGTTGATGCCAGATGCACATCATGGATATGGTCTGCCCATTGGAGGCGTTTTAGCGACTCGTGATGCGATTATTCCTTATGCTGTGGGAGTCGATATTGGTTGTCGAATGGCCTTATCGATTTATGATCTTCCAGAATCTTACTTGAACCAACATAGCTATCATTTGAAAACAGTTTTAACTGATTGGACTTGCTTTGGAATGGGGAAAGAATTGTCGGTGACTCAAGAGCATGAAGTTCTTGATCGAAAAGAATTTAGTGAAATTCCTTTTCTGAAAAACCTACAACGGAAAGCGCAAAAGCAATTAGGATCTTCTGGTTCGGGAAATCATTTCGTCAATTTTGGAATGGTAGAAATGAAATTTGATAATAAATTAAATATCCCCGAAGGAAAATATTTAGCGATTTTATCTCACTCTGGGTCAAGAGGTTTGGGAGCAACTATTGCCAATCACTACACCAAGTTAGCACAAGAACAATGTCCTCTTCCTCGTGAAGTGAAACACTTGGCTTGGCTAGATATGAACAAAGAAGGAGGTCAAGAATACTGGCTAGCCATGAACTTGGCAGGTGATTACGCTTCGGCTTGTCATGATCGAATTCATATCAATTTGGCAAAAGCGCTAGGAATCAAACCCATTGCAAAAGTAGAAAATCATCACAACTTTGCTTGGAAAGAAATCCATAATGGTGAAGAATTAATGGTGCATCGAAAAGGGGCAACACCGGCTGGAAAAGATGTCCTTGGAATTATTCCAGGTTCCATGACTGCGCCTGGATTTATTGTAAGTGGAAAAGGCGAATCAGCTTCTCTCAATTCTGCTTCACATGGTGCTGGTCGTCAATTGTCGAGAACCAAAGCTAAGCAAAGCATTACTAATTCAGCTTTGAAAAAAATGCTAAAATCCGAGGGAATTGAGTTGATCGGTGGAGGTCTTGACGAAGCACCAATTGCTTACAAAGACATTCATCAAGTGATGAAAAGTCAAAAACAATTAGTCAATATCGAAGGGACATTTTTTCCAAAAATAGTTCGGATGGATCGGGCGAAATAAAATAAGTTTTCACCACATTAGAGCTTCCAGATTTTAAACATCTGGAAGCTCTTTTTTTTAGAAAAAATACTTTATCGGAATGTTTTCATGAAAAATAAAAGATTTGCTTTACCTTAGAAGTTGATTGTAGAAATGATTTTTTTATTGAAAAAATGAAAAGTAATGATTAAAAAATTTCTTTTAGTATTTGTTTTGGCAACTGGAGTATTGAGCTGTTTTTGTGATGATACTGTACCGTTTTGGAATGTAACAGATATTGAAATTTTAATAATAAATGATGCTGGAAGTGTGGTAGCCTCAGATTCTATTTCAGCTGACTCTCTAAATATGGTCGTTGATTTTACCTTAGATTATGTTGCGGAAGCTTCCTTGCAAAACCTATTTGTCAATACTGCCATGGCAACACAACCATGTCCAAACAATGGAGAGGAAGGCATGAAAGATCCAATTAATAATATTACTCTTTCGGCAAATGAAGATTATAATAATTTTACTGCCGGAGCTTCTTTGAATGAGATTGTTCGATATGGAGATGGCCAAGGATTTGATGGTTTTGTTAGCGAGGTAGGAAGTTTTCCAGCAGTTTCTTCTTTTAGTTTTCAAGTGATGGAAAAACCAACGAATCTAGATTCTGTAAAATTTACACTTCAATTTGACTTTGTCTCTGGCAATTCTATTTCGAGAGAATCAGATTATATTTTTTGGAAATAGTCTTCAGATTACTAAAGTTACTTTTCTCAGTAACATGAGTTCACCTTCGCCTGCTTTCCTCGTTATTATTAGAAAGATAAATTATCCTATTTTTTCACTCCAAAATTCACCTTCCTCTTTTCTTTTTTGTATTTTCCATAAAATAGATTGAGACCATCATGAGAAAAATATTAATCACTTACTTTTGCATCCTCTCTCCCTTATTTATTTTTTCCCAAAATCACAACTACACTAAAATTAAGACTGCGATCAAGATTTTGAAAATCCATGAATCAAGTTTGAATCAGCTATCCCCTTTTGAGGAAGGCGGGATGGAAAAAATTGATCGTTTGAATAGAAAGGTGAGTGAAAAATTATTGGAAATTTTACAGATGCCGGAGATTGTTGATTTCCCCAAAGATAGTATTCCATTTTTTTCTGGGCAATCGGATGATCAAAACTTTGCTGTTTTTTCATGGATAGAAAATTTAGGTGGATCATTCAAAATGTGTATCAATATTTTTTATTGGAAAAATGCAAAGGGGTTGCCGATGGCTAAAGAGATGAATATAGAAGATGAATTTGCTGGCTATGGAAATGTAATTGAAATAAAAAATAACGACAATGAAACTTTGTATTTTTTAATTGGCGGAGGTACTTCTTGCAATACTTGTCGCTTTGAAAAAGCTTTATTATTAAAAATTGGTGAAACTAATTTAGAAGAAGTTTTTTCTTTTCAAATTGATTATCGATTCAATAATGATATTCCTGGTTTTAGTTTTGACCAAAAAAATCAGATCCTAAATTACGAATATATCGAAGAAGAATGCGAGGATGATGAAGGGGAGAATTGTTGGGTTCGAGGGAAGTTTAAATTTAATGGGAATACGTTTGAAGAGATTGAATAGTTTTTTTTTAGAAATGAAAACTAAGAATGGTCAATGAGTTTCGATCTTTGAGAAATGGTCTATGAGTTTTATTCTCCATTTAAATTAAACTATTTTGTCCATTTACTAAAAAAATAAAAGGGTAACATTTTTCAAAATGCTACCCTTTTTTCTAGTTCCAATTATTCAATGCTTACATCTTTTACATTTTTTAACGATTTAGAAAATCGTCTTATTTAATGATCGTCACATCTCCTTTTTTGAACAAATCTAAAGTCCGTCCACAACTATTGACTTTTATTCTGATGTAATAAACATATACTCCAGGATTGAAAACTTTAGTATTTAATGTTCCATCCCAACCTTCATCTGTATCCTGTGTATCGTACAAATGATTTCCCCATCGATCAAAAATGAATAGTTCAAATGATTCGATTCTAACATTCGGCGAAGGATAAACTCTGAATTTATCATTAGCTCCATCGCCATTTGGAGAGAATGCATTCGGAATATATAAATACGAACTAATGTCGTCATCTCCATAAGAAATCTGAACTTCTTGCACCACAGTTTCACATTCATTGGTCACACCAACTACGTAAGTTCCTTCTTCATTTACAGTCAATTGTGGCTCAGTACTTCCATCACTCCAGAGATAAGTTAGGTTGGAAGCATCACCTGCCAGGATCTGTGGTTCTAGAACAATACCACTTCCATCACAAGGTAAAAGTAAAGCTGGTAAATTAATTTGTAACTGCGGATCGCCTTGCAGAGTGAACGGTTGCTCTTGTACACATCCATTTCCATCTTGCACATAAACCATATAATTCATCGCAAAAAGGTTCTCAAATAATGGCGTCGCTTGGAAATTATTTCCATCTAAAGAGTAAGAAAATGGAGCTGTTCCAATTGGGTTTTCGATAGTAATTGTTCCTTCATTTCCATTCCAACATGGTTCCTCTGACTGTAAATCAAATTGAATTTGAGGGAACCCATTCACAATCAATGTGACAATGGAATCACAACCATTTTGATCAATATAAGTGAACTCAAGTTGAGTACCTGGACCGTATTCTGTGTCCTCATATTCGACCGTTTCGTTAGGACAAATATCAAAATCCAAGACGGTAGAATTCGTCGGAAATGGAATCACATCTATCGTATCAATATAATTACATCCTTCTGGAGAAGTCATTGGGATTTCTGTCAATCCAACAGGATAGTTGACCCCATTATACATTACATCATTTCCATCACAAGAGGAAAGTTCAGTATAGGAACTACTGTTGGGTAATTCAGTAATCGTAACTGTAATGATCGAGTCACATCCTAACACATCTAAATAATCAAAATCAGTTGGTACTCCTGCTGGCACTACTACTCCATCAAAAGTATAATTTTCCCCAAAACAAACTGAATCTGCAAAATCTGTTACAGATGAAATACAGTTAATTTGTAATAACCAATCGATAACTTCCATATCATCGCAACCAAACAAAGTCGAATCAATATCATTCCATACGGCAATTACATTGGCTGGCAATCCAGATAAATCTAAATCCAAATTGTAATTAACAGAAGGAATATTATCAAAAGTATAAGTTCCATTCGTACCTGAAGTAACTGTGTCCACCGGTACTCCGTTATTATTTAAAATAATATTTATCCCACTCACTAAAGTATCTGATCCATCAATAATGCCGTTGTTATTGACATCCATGTATACATTTCCTTCGAATGTTCCAAAACCATCAATTAGATCTAAGCTTAAAATATCAGAAGTGGTCTCACAACCAAACGCATCAGTCATCACAACATGATAATCTCCACTTTCGAGGGCGACATAATCTCCAATCGTTCCAGCTGGTCCAGGAATCAAAGCACCATCTAAATACCATTGATAGCTCACCACATTATTTATCGTAGGAAGACAAATCGTATCTGGTTTACATCGAGTATGACAACCATCTGGTATTTTTTTCAAATCAGGCCCCTGATTAATTTCTATTTTATTACTCTCGCCAGAGCAACCAAACATCGTAATCCCTCGAACAAAATATTGACCAGCTGCACTTGCTTGAATACTGGTGCCTATCTCTCCGGTATTCCAAACATAAGTTAAATCAACTGATGGATTATCAACCGTAAATGTGGTCAAAGTATTTTCGCAAACTGGTGACATTGGACTTGAAGAAATTTGAATATCAGTTGGCGTAGGATGAACAACAATGTCAAATGGGCCAACTGTATTCGAACAACCCGTAGTCGTATCTAAAATATCCAAAGTAAGAGAGTACGTCCCCGCAGCCAATTGATTACCTCGATCCTCTGAATATTCTAGTTCAGAACCAATCATTCCATCTGACCACGTGAAAATATAATCTGTCGTTTTATTCGTTACTTGCAAGTAGATATCTTCCCCTTCACAAGTAGAATAATTATCATAAAATACATTGACAGGTTGCCCAAACTCATCATACTCTACCGCTTGAATCGCAGCGGTTGGCAATGGAATAATATCCAAAACTGCCGTTGGTGGAATGTATTGACAACCAATACTATTGGTAATCGTAACTGTGTAAGCACCTGCTTCACCTGTAGTAATACTTTCTCCAAATGTACCGTCTGACCATTCCCAAGAGATACCTCCTGTCGGTGCAGTCAAGGTTGTTACATCACCTTCGCAAATTGGGGAAGGTGTGCTAAAACTAATTTGACCAACTAATGTATTTGGCGCAACGGTTACTACTTTAGTAACACTTCCAGTACATCCCCAAACATCAGTTACAATACAAGTCACATTATAATTTCCAGCATTTTCATAGGAGTGAAATGGATTTGCAATCTCAGAAGTATTCGCATCTCCACTTGCCACATCTCCAAAATTCCAATCATAAAATAAAACATCAGCAGAAGGGATTGCTGTAAAACTCAAAGCAGTTCCTTCACAGTTTAAAACTGGCTCATCAAAATCAATCGTTGGAGGTGCTTCGATAGTGACCGTTTTTACTCTAGTAGCGGTACAACCTGTTCCATGACCTACTGTCAATGTCACGTCGTATGTTCCCGGTGCAGAATAAGCATGTGATGGATTTTGATTTGTAGAAGTATTGTTAGCACCGCTTGCTGGATCTCCAAAATCCCAAATCCAACTTTGCACCACTTCTCCTGGAAGGAACCCAGTCAAATCTTCAAAAGCTAAAGCTTCATCAACACATGCCGTTCCAAAACTAAAATCTGGAGAAATCGGAACGGTTACTAATTTCGAATCATAACAAATGATTCCCGCAGGAGTCAAAGCAGTCAAAGTAACAATGTAGTAACCCACATTCGAAAACTGATGTGATGGATTTGGGAAAGCAGAACTATTATTCACGCCACTTGCGATATCGTCAAAATCCCATTGCTCTGTTCCGGGTACAAAGTTGGGGGAAACATTTTCAAAATTAAAAATATCACATTCGTTAGTTACCGTAAAAGCCATCTGCACATCTGTTCCTTGATCACAAACTGCTGGCAATCCTGGATTATTACAAACTCCTCCACCTGCTCCACAGAAATCCCAAATGGTAATTGTATTAGAAAAAGTTTCACAACCATTTTGATCGAGAACAGCTACTTGGAAAGTTCCAAATTCCATTGAAGTAATTACTGATGAATTCATTCCAGGTTGCAGGACTCCGTTGATATACCATTGATAAGTATAACCTGCTGGAACTTCTGTAGCATGAATTTCTGCGATGGGATCGGGGTTCGGTCCAGTATAACATCTTAATCTACTCCCTGGAACAGAAACAGTTACTGCTGGCTCGGGATAGCCCTCTATCTCAAATGCTACATTATTTTCACAACCAAAACTATTAGTCACCACAAGTTCGAATGCACCTGCTGGCAAATTAGCTGTTGCCGTATTTGTAATAGTTCCTCCAGTTGCTGTTTTCCATAAATAAGAATCGTAAGTACCTGCTACGCCAATTGTAGTTGCATCTCCTGGACAAACAAATAAGTCACCAGTAATCACCGGTTCTGGTTTTGCAATGATAGTTATTGGCGTTGATTCAGTCGAACCACACATCGTAACTTGCACATCAGCATTTCCATCTTGATGCCAAAACACCTCAATGGTATTAGTATTTTCTCCCGAAAGAATTGTTCCTGCATCTGCCGGAACTATATTCCATTCATATTTTACACCAGGGAAAAAATCAGCGATATAAGTTCCTTCTGATTCTTCACAAACATTTCCATCTCCATTTACCGTAAATGCAGGCAATGGAAATACCTCTAAATCAACAGCTTCAGATTCACACGCTAAACCATCTGTACTCGTTTGTGTAACTGATAAAATATAAGGAGGAGTACTTCCAAAGGTAACATTGATGGAACTTCCTTCCTGATTAGAAATAACTCCACCGTCATTGATTGTCCATTTAAAAATATAATTCGTATTCGGGGTTTGTACATTATAGGTATAAATTTCCCCTGGACAAATTTGAGTAATTCCACTTATCGAAGTTGGTGCCACAGGTGGTTCAACGATGCTGATATAACTTGTAAAATAAGGCGTACAAACTTCCAACGGATTTGAAGGAATTGCAAGAATAGCATATCTTCCAGAACCAGCAGTTGCAATCGTATTCCAATCCAAATTCACTTGATCCGTTGAAGCAGCAGAAGTAAATACAACTGTTCCATCTCCTGCAGTTACTGTCCAATCACACATCACATCATTGACACCTACAATATCTTTTTTGGCTTCATGCACACTCATTCCATTTGCGCAAGCTTCAATATCACCTTTTAAATAAAGGTCAGGTAAAATAAAAACATCCTTCGTATCACTTCCTCCACAACCCAAATAACAATTATCATAATCCACCGAAACGACCTGTTGGACATTTGGAGAAACTTGTCCGTCCCACCTTACCTTGATGCTATTGGTATTTTGCCCCTCTAAAATTGTTCCACCACTCGTCACCGACCAGTTGAAATCAGTCGCAGAATAATCATCAATATAATAGGTAGACTCATCTAATCTACATACTTTTTCAGGCCCTTTAATTTCTGCATTATCAGAAATAATTGGGACAACTTCGATCGTCGGTGCAAGACAATAATTCCCTCCTGAACAACTCGAAACTCCCAACTCAATAATTCCTTCTGGACCACTCAACCATTCGATGGTAATAAAATTATCCGTAGCTCCTCCACCATCAATAATATTATAATCACCTGTGATCGTCCAACTGAATCCACTACAATTAGCATCAGTCGAATAAGTAACTGTGGTATTTTCACAAATCGTTCCTACACATGCTAAAGTTGGCGTTATCGCATCAGTCACTTCTATCGTTACAAAAGAAGTATCACTACAGTAACAATCATTTCTCGAAATTAAATATGCCTCATAAGTTCCTGCTGTCAAATAAGTTTCCTCCGTATTAAGTGCTGTTGAAAAGTTTCCATTTCCAAAATTCCACTCAAACAAAGTAGCCCCTTCACTTTCATTATTAAACACGACAGTTCCTCCCTCACAAATACTCACTACTCCATTTACCGCAGCAGGAATTGTCGTAAACCCAGCGTCAGGATTTTCCAAAATATCAATGCAAAGTGAACTAGTCGCAGGACATGTTGAAGTACTCGTCGGACAATTGATTTGAAAATCAAGTGCGCCCTCACATCCGAAGTCATCAATAACAGTAACCGAATATATACCAGAGCATAATCCTGTACTTGTTGATGATGAACTCCCAGTCGACCATAAATAAGTAAAAGAATTAGAAAATGGAGAATTCGCAAGTACCTGTCCCTCCCCATCACAAAAATCACATCCAGACTCATTGGTTTTATTTACAGAAAAAGCAAATATGCAACCATTACCTGTGTTAGGATTGTTAACCACGACTACGTTAGCCATAGCCGTATTTCCATTTTGATCAGTTACGGTACACGTATAAATTCCAGCTTCAGCAGGTATACCATCTGAAGCAGGTGTTGATATAATTGTTCCATTTGGTCCTGTCCATTCGTAAGTGTATGGAAATGCGCCTCCACTCGCGAAGGCTTGAAGAAATAATTTGAAATCTGCTGAATCAGGCTCAATTGCTCCACTAGCATTGACGATTAAATTACTACTTCCACCTCCTGCTGGAGTAGTCGCGGTCACTAATCCACTTCCAGGTGATCCCCATTCTACCGTTACTTGGTTTCCATTTTCGACATAACTATCTGCACCGAGTACTTCCCATATTACATTTTGGCCATTTGGTACGGTATAGATTGCCGTTGAGTTGGCGCAAATTTTATCACAGGAAGTTGGATTCAAACTATCTGCTGCACAAAAAGTATTGGAAAGGGAAACAAGGTCAATTGGTGAACTAGCACTAACAACTACCGTAGCTTCAGAGACCTGTCCTGTATCATCCTGCGCTGAAAGAGTATAAATTCCTGCTTCACTCCAACAATATTCCATAGGATTTATGTCCGCTTGGTAAATTATAGTACCATCTAAATATATTTCCCAAAAAACAAATTGACCTGGCAAACTTGTAGAATAAGTTTCACAGTCTCCTTGACATGGATTAAAATTTCCTACAATATCTATCTGACATGGAAAAACTTCAATGAAAATTTGTGTACTGTCTCCTTGAGCATCGGTTACAGTAATGATCATTGTTCCTACAAAATTATAAACATACGCAAAGGAGTTTTGATTTACATTTCCCATCGTCGTACTTCCATCCCCCCAATCAACCACATATGGCTCTTCTCCTCCATTAACAAAAAGATCGACTGGCTCTCCAAAACAACCTGAACTTGATACCGTTGCCGTTAACTGTTGAGCTTGAATATTTTTGGTAAAAAGAAATAAACTAAAAATTAAAATAGATCGAAGCAGGGTAGATTTTTTCATATGGCAAATAGTTTTAATCCTTATTTTTATAATCACGTATCACCTCAACCGAACGTTGGGTGTTGTTTTTCTTAAAAAAATAAAATCGGTAAATCAGTATTAACTTGTCGATTTTTAAGTAAGATTGAACTTACCTTTTTTTCGCTGCTTCAACAAATAAGGAAGGTAGGTATTGACTAATTTTTGTCATTTTGGGGAAAAATTAAAAACCTGATTTTAGGAAAAAGAAGTGTTCTGAATTTTGTTTTTAAAGCGATTAAAATTGATCTAGGGAAGGACTACTTTTAGGAGGGAAAAAAACTGAGACTTCTATAATACGACACCTGTTCCGGGAGGCTCAGCGCGAGCAAAATTAAATTTTTACGAAATATTTTTTCTAAAACCCCAACAGCAAAAGCATGTTCCTGAATGGTTGATTAGTCAATGATTCGGGAATTTTTGTTTGAAAAAAATTAATCCTTCCATATAAATTACTGTTAAAACTCGTCTTTTTGGAATTATTTTCATTTTTTAATGTTAAATTAATGTAAACTAATTGTAAATTTTACATAAAGCAACTCTCATAAGTTAAGAGTTAATAAAGAACATTATTGTAAATTTTAAAAATCACAGAAGATGGAAAAGAATATTTTTAAGGAGAAACAGAAATTAAGAAGTATCGAAATCTTTGCGCTATTCTCTCTAGTTATTATAGGGACACTCTATCGGTTAGTAGCTGATTTGGTAGCTGGTAATAGTGTTTTTACTACAGCAACAATTACCATCGTAATTTTACTAATAGTTGGATTAACTATTTACTATATGCTAAAAATGGAATTAAAACTTTCGGTAAATGACAAACGCATCAAGTTCAAACTTAGCCCATGGCAAACTCATGCACAAAAAATAAATTGGGATGATGTTGAAAGTTACGAGATTATCGAAACCCCTCCTTTGGCACAATGGAGTGGAGGAAATATTTCATTTGGTCGAGAAAAAAAATATTCCTTCGCTGGAAGAAATGGCCTTCTCTTAACGACCAAGGAAGGAGAACAATATTTTCTTGGCTCTAGAAGATTAGGCGAATTAGAGAAAACGATTAAACGTATTTTTAGAAAAAAATAAATCTTCCGCTCGCGTAAGAGGCTGTTTTGAAATGTGTGCTAAAATTTTTTATAGTGTATTTTTTTGCCAAATGAGGCTTTTTTGGAGGGGAATAGCCTTAGTTATTGCCCGAGAAAAAAACGAAATGTGGTGAAAAAAGACGCATAAAAAAGTTAGCGACATAATTCAAAACAGTCTCTAAGGATTAAAGATAAAACCCTAAGCATGGTTCTCTTATAGGAGTAAAAGGTGATGGTAATTCTGGATTCTCATACGTTATTGGTTTTGATGGAAAATCACCCACCATTATTGATTATTGACCTAGATTAGTTGAATAAATTAAATAATCGAGGTTTCTCCTTCAACAATAAAAGTACACCTGATACTTGTAGCTGTAGGATTTCGTCTTTTTTTACAAAATACAAACAACTGATAACCAGCGTTTTCCCCACTAGAATAATTACTTTTCTAGAAAAATCTGAGTCATTTAAAGTGGCTCAGATTTTTTTTGGAAAATGAAATGGTCATCTCAACATGATTAAAC
>CAYGRM010000043.1:0-26154 GCA_964352225.1 uncultured Saprospiraceae bacterium
ATATAAAGGAGTTATTTGCTAGTTCAATTTTAGAAAAATACGGATTAATCAAAGCAGATGTTTTCTTAGAAGAATTTCAAAAGTTTGTAGGAGGAAAAACCAGCTATTGGGTTCGAAATGTAAATCGAATTATTTTTGCAGAAATATGGGCGAAGACCTATCTAAAATAATAGTCATTGATTAAATATATTAAGATCGCTCCGAAAATAATTAAGAATATGGGGTGGGGATATACTGTTTTTAGAGCGGGCTATGAAATAAAGCGGAAGATGGGTTTTTTAAAGGCAAAATATCCTATTCAGCCTGATATAAAAAAACATATTTCACTTACTGAATGGAAGAAGTTAAATGTCAAATTTTTCTTTGACTCAAAAGAGGCGTTGACTATTCCTAGAAATCCAAGCCAAGCATTAGAGACGGAATATCAAAAGTTATTAAGTGAAAACTATTTATTCTTTAATTCTACCTATTTTCAGATCAAAAACTACGATTGGATTACCAATCCTAGCACAGGGTATAAGTATGATTCTACCAAGCATTGGACACTTATAGAAGATACGATATTAGAAGCTGGAGATATTAAATTTGTATGGGAATTATCTCGTTTTTCATTTCTTTATACAGCTATTAGATACGATTATCATTTTCAAAAAGATTGTAGTGCTTGGGTTTTTGATAAAATAGAGGATTGGATAGATGCGAACCCTATTAATTGTGGGCCGAATTATAAATGTAGTCAAGAGATAGGTTTGAGAGTGATGAATTGGACATTTGCACTTCACTATTATAAAAATTCTGAGCATTTGACGGATGAATTATTTACCAAGATAATGCATCATATAAATTGGCAAATTCAGCATGTCTATGATAATATAAACTTTAGCTTAAAAACAGTCAGAAATAACCATGCAATAGCAGAGACCTTATCCTTATATTTTACAGGCTTGCTTTATCCTTTTTTACCTAATGCTAATAAGTGGAAGACAGAAGGGAAGCAACTGTTAGAAACAGAAATAGCTTATCAAATATATGAAGACGGTTCCTATTTGATGTTTTCTACCAACTATCAAAGGACAGTTTTATTAATGCTAACTTGGTTACTTTATTTGACCAATGCTAATCAAGAAAAATTAAAAGAAATTTCTTATCAAAGAATATTTGCTGCATTTAATTTCTTATACCAATGCCAAGATTCTATCTCAGGGCAATTACCTAATTATGGGCATAATGACGGATCTTTGTTTTGTAAATTAAATGATAGTGAGTTTAGAAACTTTCGTAGTCAATTGAATGCTACCTATTATTTCTATAATCAAGAAAAGCTATATCCAAATCATTCCCAAGAAGAGGAAGAAGCGATGTGGTATAGTGGTAATTTTCAAAAGAAAGTGTTTAATAATTTTAGTAAGATCGACCAAAGTCCAATTGCATCCTTTAATGCAGGAGGTTTTTTCATTATACGTGATAAAAAAACACTTAGCTTTATTCGTTGTGGGATACATAAGGATAGACCTTCACAAGCAGATAATCTCCACCTAGATATTTGGGACAATGGTAAAAATATACTTCGAGATGCTGGAACCTATAAATATAATACTACCCCAGAATTAGTACAATATTTTAGTGGAACAACAGCTCATAATACAGCAACATTAGGAGATCATGACCAAATGCAAAAAGGACCAAGATTCATTTGGCTTAATTGGTCGCAAAGTACAGAAGCTGCTATAATTGAGGAGGAGAATTCATATGTTTTTAGAGGGAGAATTCATGCATTCCAACATTTAGGGAAAGATATTTATCATGACAGGACAATTATAAAAAGTAAATTGAAAGAAAATTGGTTGATAATAGATAAAATAGAACACCAAACGGAATATCCTATTTATCAATATTGGAATATTACGAAGGATTTTAGCAGTTTATTTGATATAGAGGCAACTGATGAGAGTGGTAATCCTATAAAACCTTCTTACAGAGAAGGTTATTATTCAGGTCTTTATGGTCTAAAAGAAGAAACAGTTGTTCTCGTATTTGAAACAAACACGAAGAAAATCAAAACAAAAATCAGTAAGAAATGAGAATACTTTTAGTACACCAATACTTTTTAGAAAAAGATGACGGCGGCGGATCTCGGTTTAATGAAATGACTAGAGTCTGGGAAGAGCAAGGTCATGAGACTACTGTGCTCGCAGGAATGGTACATTACAATACTGGAAAAAAAAGAGACCGATATAAAGGTAAATTTATTGTCAAAGATCAATATTCTGAAAAAACGACAATCTTACGATGTCATGTTTCAGAAGCTTATAATGTCAATTTCTTAGGAAGATTATGGGCTTATTTCTCATTCGTCTTTTCTAGTATTTATGCAGGACTGTTTAAAGCGGAAGGAAAATTTGATGTGATCGTCGTGACTTCTCCACCACTTTTTGTAGGAATTACAGCGTATCTTTTATCAAGAATAAAAAAAATGCCTTTGGTTTTTGAAGTGAGAGATTTATGGCCAGAAAGTGCTATTGATACAGGTGTGTTAAAAAATAAAACAATTATTAAATTAGCGTATTGGTTTGAAGCCTTCATCTATCGTAAAGCTCAACTTATCAATGTACTTACTCCAGCATTTAGAGATAAATTGGTTAATGAAAAAGGAGTGCCTGCGGATAAAGTTATTTTTATTCCTAATGCTGCTGACTTTTCCATTTCGGATAAAATATTAAATAGTGATTTTGATCGAGAATCATTTCGTAAGGAAAATGGATTAGATGGAAAAACGGTCATCACATATGTAGGTGCGCATGGGGTGGCTAATCATCTAATTCAAGTGATAGATACTGCTGAAATTATGCAAGGTAAAAACAACGTACTGTTTCAACTCATTGGAAGTGGAATGCAAAAAGATATGTTGAAAGAAGAAGTTACCAAACGTAATTTAACCAATGTAAAATTCGTAGATCCTGTTCCAAAGACGGAAGTCTTTAAATATATTTTAGCATCAGATTATGGAACTTCTGTGCTTAAAAAGGTAGATACATTTAAAACAATTTACTCCAACAAAACTTTCGACTACATGGCTTGTAAGCGACCTATATTGATGGTCATTGATGGCGTATCTCGAAAGTTAGTAGAAGATGCTAAATGTGGAGTATATGTTGAACCTGAAAATCCAATTGAATTTGCCAAACAGATTGAGTTATCTGAGAATAAAAATATAGAGGAATTAATCGGACAAGGTGAGTCAGGTTATCGCTATGCAAAAGAACATTTCGATAGAGATGCTTTAGCTATAAAATATTTGACAAATTTAAAAAGGATAGCTAGTGTCTGACAAGGTTATTCTCATAGGCTATTCTGGACATTCATATGTAGTTGTCGATGCACTTGAATCCTTTGATAAAGAAATCCTTGGTTATTGTGAGAATGAAGAGAAAAAAGAAAACCCTTTAAATCTAAAATATTTTGGTTCTGAGCAAGATCCAACAATACTTAAAATATTACAAAATCATTATTCTTTTATTGCGATTGGAAATAATGGCATTCGCGAAAAAGTGTACAGATATTTTAAAGAAAACGATATATCAAATTTTGTAAATGCCATTCATTCTAGCGCTGTAATTTCCAAAAGTGCAAAATTAAGAGAGCTAATTTTATTAGCTCCAAATTCAACAATTAATGCATTTGCAGAAATAGGTACAGGAGTAATTTGTAATACAAGTTCAATTATCGAGCATGAATGCAAAATTGGAGATTTCGCACATATTGCTCCAGGAGCAACTCTAGCGGGTAATGTTACTGTAGGTAAACGATCTTTTATTGGCGCTAATTCAGTTGTCAAAGAAGGAGTGACAATAGGAAAAGATGTAATTGTTGGTGCTGGAAGTGTGGTGGTTAAAAATATTTCTGATAGACAAATTTTTGTGGGTAATCCTGCCCGTCCAATAAAAAAATAAAAAAATATGATACCACTATCAATCCCGCATCTTGCGGGTAACGAATGGAAGTACGTAAAAGAATGCTTAGACACCGGATGGGTATCTTCCGCAGGAGCTTACGTCACCCAATTCGAAAATATGGTAGCTGAATATGCAGGTGCTAAATATGGCGTTGCTTGCGTTAACGGAACATCTGGCCTGCATTTAAGCATGCATATGTTTGATGTGAAATTAGGTGACCATTTGATTGTTCCAAATATCACATTTATCGCTTCGGCTAATGCCGCATCGTATACTTATGCTAATCCGATTTTCATTGATGTCGATCCGAACACTTGGCAAATGGATTTAGATTTGTTGGAAGAATTTTTAGCTAATCAAACAGAAAACAAAGAAGGACTCACGATTCTTAAATCAACAGGTAAGCCAATTAAAGCAATTATGCCTGTTCATGTTTTAGGAAATATGTGTGACATGCTACGCCTAGTTACAATTTGTAAAAAATACAACATCATAGTTGTAGAAGATGCAAGTGAATCTTTAGGGTCATTTTATAAAGGAGAACATTCTGGTGCGTTTGGTGAAATGGGTATTTTCAGTTTTAATGGGAATAAAATTATCACAACTGGTGGAGGTGGAGTCATTGTTACGAACGATGAAGCATTGGCCAAACGAGCGAGACATTTATCTACGCAAGCAAAGGCAGATCCAAATACATACTATCATGATGAAATTGGTTTTAACTATCGGATGGTAAATGTCTTGGCAGCTATTGGAGTTGCACAGATGGAACAATTCGAAGGTTTTCTAAAAACCAAAAAAACGATTGATACCTACTATCGCCAACATCTTGGAGGCATTGGCGATATTCAATTTCAAAAAGTAGAAAAGGAAGTTGATCCTAATTGTTGGTTGTTCACTTTTAGCTCAAAAAAACAAGCAGAGATATTAAAAGCACTGCAAGCCAATCAAATTATTGCTCGCCCATTTTGGATGCCAATGAATCAGTTGCCGATGTTCAAAGACAATATTTATGTTAATAAGGAAGATTATTCTCGCGCCGTACATGCGGATAGTTTAAGTATTCCGAGTTCAGTAAATTTGACTGAATCGCAATTAGCAGAAGTAGTAAAAGTTATTAAATCAGTATTTTAAAAATCTATAAATATGTTGTTTTTTAACCAAGACGAATTTATAAAAGAATATATCACAAAGAGAGAAGAGAGTTTTTTCAAAAAAGACATTGAAGCTAACCGAGAAGAATTAGCCCAAAAAATAACAGGTAAATCTGTCCTAGTGATTGGAGGTGCTGGTACAATTGGATCATCATTTATCAAAGCTATTTTACCTTTTCAACCAGCTAAATTGACTGTAGTCGATTACAGCGAAAATGGGTTGACAGAGTTGACGAGAGATTTACGAAGTGATTATAATGAATTTATTCCTAAGCATTATATTACCTACCCATTTGATTTTGGAAGTGATATTTTTGCAAAAATGTACCGCGGTAATCAATTTGATATAGTGGCTTGTTTTGCAGCACATAAACATGTACGTTCTGAAAAAGATCATTTAGCTATCGAAGCGATGATTAAAAATAATGTTTTCAATACCAAAGCTATTTTAGATTTGGCAATGGAAAATCCACCAGAACATTTCTTTTCAGTTTCTACAGACAAAGCTGCTAATCCTGTCAACGTGATGGGAGCAAGTAAAAAATTAATGGAAAAAGTTTTGATGGCTTACACAAATGATTTAAAAATCAGTACGGCCAGGTTTGCCAATGTTGCTTTTTCAAATGGGAGTTTGTTATTTGGTTTTATCCAAAGGGTTTTAAAACGTCAACCATTATCAGCTCCTAATGATGTAAAAAGATATTTTGTGTCGCCAATTGAATCAGGTCAACTTTGTATGCTCGCTTGTGTTTTGGGAGAATCGAAAAACATTTTTTTTCCAAAATTGGATGAAAATCAAATGATGACTTTCTCTACCATTGCAGAACATTTTTTAGCAGAAATTGGAATGGAACCTGACTATTGTAATAGTGATGAAGAAGCTAGAACAAAAGCTGCTAACTGGGAATATGGGATGAAAAATTACCCTGTTTATTTTTTTAAAACAGATACTTCCGGAGAAAAATCATTTGAGGAATTTTTTACTAAAGATGATTCAGTAGACATGAATCGTTTCGAAGCACTTGGAGTGATTAAAAATGAGGATGTTCCTGACTACGAAAGTATTGACAGTATTTTAACTGAATTTCAAGACATGTTTAAAAACGATACAGTTAATAAAGCAGCGATTGTATCTTTATTAGGCAAACATTTATCTGATTTCCATCATATCGAAACAGGTAAATCTTTAGACCAAAAAATGTAAGTTTTATGTATAAAATTATCAAACGTTTTTTTGATTTTCTAGTTTCTTTGATTGTATTAATTATACTTTCTCCATTACTTATTCCGATTACGATTGGGTTGAAATTAACAGGAGAAGGATATGTTTTTTACAAACAGGAACGGGTAGGATTTAAAAATAAGATTTTCAATATTTTGAAATTTGCAACCATGTTGAAAGATAGTCCTAACATGACTGGTGGAATTATTACAACAAAAAAAGACCCTCGAATAACTCCAATGGGTGGGTTTTTAAGAAAATCAAAAATCAATGAATTACCTCAAATAATAAATATTTTAAAAGGTGATATGAGTATCGTAGGACCAAGACCTGTGATGCAAAAAAGCTTTGATCAATATCCTACAGATGTTAAGAAAGTAATTTATAATGTTACTCCTGGACTAACTGGAATTGGGTCAATTATTTTTAGAGATGAAGAAGATTTAGTATCTGCTGCAAAAGAAAGAGGGGAAGATCCATGGGATATTTATCGAAATGAAATTTATCCTTATAAGGGGAAAGTAGAACAATGGTACCAAGAGAATCAATCTTTCTTCCTTGATTTTTTTATTATATTCTGCACCGCTT
Organism: uncultured Saprospiraceae bacterium; assembly: GCA_964352225.1. Classification (GTDB taxonomy): domain Bacteria; phylum Bacteroidota; class Bacteroidia; order Chitinophagales; family Saprospiraceae; genus CAJQQY01. The sequence continues at coordinate 6,918 of CAYGRM010000043.1, forward strand.
GGGTTATTCTCTTCCCAAAAAGCGATTTGCTTTATAATACTTACAAAAGTATACCTAAAAAGCCAACATCACTTACTTTAAGAAGTAAAATAGAACATGCAGAATAATAGTAAATACATCGCAATCATGGCTGGAGGAGTTGGCTCCCGTTTTTGGCCAGCCAGTCGAGAATCATTACCGAAGCAATTCCTCGATATTTTAGGAGTTGGAAAATCCCTGATTCAGTTAACTTATGACCGAGCTTTACAATTGGTACCCAAAGAGAATATCCTTATTGCAACCAATAAAAAATACAAGGGATTAATCAATGAACACCTTCCAGAGATTACGGATAATCAAATTTTATTAGAACCATCTCGAAATAATACAGCACCCTGCATCGCATATTTGGCCTTAAAAATTGCTAATCAAAATCCAGATGCGACTTTTGCTGTTTGGCCTTCAGATCATGTAATCTTAAAAGAAGCGGAGTTCAATACTAAAATGAACCTTGCTTTTTCTTATGCTGAAAAAGGAGAAGCATTAGTGACACTTGGCATCCAACCTACTCGGCCTGATACAGGTTATGGTTACATCGAAGTAAATCATAAAGATGGCGCACAAGCTATCGAGAAAGTAGTTCAGTTTAAAGAAAAACCTGACCTAGAAACTGCTCAACAATATTTGGATGCGGGTAATTTTTTTTGGAATGCAGGAATTTTTATTTGGAGTGTCAAAGCGGTTACGGAAGCATTTCAAAATAATGCACCATCAATATTAAAAGTTTTAGGAGAAGATATTTCTAAATATAATACTGCTGATGAACAAGCATACATTGATCGAGTTTACCCCAATACGGAGAAAATTTCTGTAGATTATGCTTTGCTCGAAAGATCAAAAAATGTGTATACTATACCTGCGGATATTGGTTGGAGTGATTTGGGGACTTGGAACTCCTTGCATGCCTATTTAGAAAAAGATAAAAAAGACAATGTGATGCAAGGCATTATTTTAAGTGCGGTTGATTGTGAAAATAATTTTATAAGACTTCCAAGAGCAAAAAAAGCAGTCATCAAAGGATTAAAAAATATGATTGTTATTGATGAAGGTGATGTGCTATTGATTTATCCAAAAGATCAGGAGCAAGAAATTAAATCTGTCAGAAACGATTTGAACGACGATTCAGTCCTTTAAAATGTTCTAACCAACGGATCCAATGAAAAAAATTGCTATTGTTGCAAATAGCACCTGGAATATTTACAATTTCCGATTCCCTCTTATTCAGCTTTTCCAAAGGGAAGACTATCAGATTATTATAATTGCTCCACTAGATAAATATTTTGGATTATTTAGTAAAAGCGATTTCTCCAAATTCATTCCACTCAAGCATTTATCTCCACAAAGTAAAAATCCATTTAATGATCTTTTTCTCCTTAGAGAGTTATTTAAAATTTACCAAAAAGAAAGACCTGACTTAATTCTTCACTATACGATTAAACCAAATATATTTGGAAGTATCGCTGCTCGATGGTTAGGTATTCCTTGTATTTCTACGGTTACAGGATTAGGTTATACCTTCCTCAATGAAAGTTTTTACACCGCATTGGTTAAACCCTTGTATAAATTTGCGTTTCGAAATAATAGTAAAGTAATTTTTCATAATCACGATGATCAAGCACTTTTTATAAATCTAGGTTTAGTAAAAAAGAATTTTTCGGAAGTAATAAAAGGATCTGGAGTTAATACGAATTTTTTCAAACCAGTAAAAAAAGAACCTAGCGAAAAATTTATTTTTCTTTTCATCGGACGCTTGTTGTTTGATAAGGGGATTATCGAATTCATGCAAGCTGCACAAACAGCAAGAGAAAAAAACAAAAAAATTGAATGTTGGATTGTTGGAGAACTAAAGGCTAAAAATCCATCAAATATTCCTGAGGAAGAGTTGAAAAAATATATTTCAAATGAAGATATTCGATACCTAGGTGTTGCCAAGGACGTCAGAGGATTCATTAAAGATGCAGATGTTGTCGTATTGCCATCCTATAGAGAAGGAATGCCTAGGGCTGTTCTTGAAGGTATGGCGATGAGGAAACCAATTATTACGACTATGACTTCAGGTTGTAGAGAAGCGGTCGATGAAGAAGTGAATGGATATCTTGTGCCCATTAGAGATTCTATTTCTTTGGCCAAGGCAATGGTGAAAATGTCTAATTTAGAAGAATATGAAATAGACAAAATGGGGATAGAAAGTAGAAAGAAAGTGCTGAATGAATTTGATGAAAAAATTATTAACCAACAATATCTAATTTTGGTTGAAAACCTTATCTGAATATTATTTTACGTTTGACTTATTCCATACCTCCAACGAAAACAATGTCCATAAAATCTTAGCCCTTTTCTCCCTTGAAATTCGCGCGTTATTATTTTTCAATTGCTCTATAAATTGAAAAGAAACAAAATTCTTAGAATAGCAGTCCCTTCCTAGATTAGAAAAAATCACTTCTTTTAGATCTCCTTCCACCCATTGTTTCAATGGAACTTCAAAACCTCTTTTTGGCTGATAAATTAATTCCTTTGGTAAATATTTTTTTGCTAACTCTCGCAAAATATATTTAGCTTGATTTTTCTTTATTTTAAAATTGTCATTGATCGTCGGAGCATATTCCAATAATTCTTTGCCCAAAAAAGGACTCCTTCCTTCCAGCGAATTTGCCATAGTCGCTATATCCATTTTTACTAAAAAATCTCCCACCAATGCTATTTCAAAATCAAGATTCATTATTTTTCTTAACCCAGAATCCATTTTATGATTTAGAAAAAAAGAAAAATAGTTGTCCATTTCACTAGACACTTGGTTATGGCGAAGTTCATTTTCGAATCCTTCAAAAATATCTGAAGTTGCAGTCAAATATTTTTCGCTACCATTTTTTGACAATAAATCAAGGAGACGGTAAATGTAATTGTAGTTACTTTTTTTATGATGACTTACGGGTAATAACGATTTGATTTTTTTGAAAAAGAACTCACTCGCTTTTGGCATTTGAAATAAATCAAATTTGCTAAAAGGTACATATCTTCGATAGCCTCCAAAAAGCTCATCCGCTCCATCTCCATTTAAAATTACTGTTACATGTTCCTTTGCAGCTTTACTGACATAGTAACTTGGTATAGCTGAACTATCATAAAATGGTTCGCCATAGTTGGTTAAAATTCCTTCAATATCATCTGCAAGATGGTCAAACGAAATGCTGATTTCTGTATGATTGGTTTGATATTTTTCAGCAACCAATTTTGCTAAAGGAGCTTCATCAAATGCCCCTGAAAATGAAACAGTAAATGTTTTTAAATTGGGATTTTGCTTAGAAGCCATCGCTGTTACCAATCCACTATCAATTCCCCCACTCAAAAATGTACCTACTTCTAAATCAGAAGAAACCATTCTCCGCTGAACACTTTTATTTAAATATAAATCTGTTTTTTCCAAAGCCAAACTAAAATCATCCGCACTTTCTTTTTGGTAGAAATGATGAATGTCCCACCATTTTTTAATCACAATTTTATGCGAGTCTAAATTGATTTTTGCCCAATGTCCATTGGCTAATTCAGTTACACTTTTATAAGGTGTTTGATTTCGAAACATAAAACCTAATCGTAAATAATTAGGAATAGTTGCTTCATCAACTTGTAAAGGCAAGATTGATTTCAACGTATTTAACTCACTAGCAAATACAATTTTAGTTCCCTCTTGAAATAAATACAATGGCTTTTTCCCTGCACGATCACGAGCTAAAAAGAGCTCTTCTTTTTCTTTATCATAAATAGCTAAAGCAAACATTCCATCAAATTTATCCAAACAATTTTCACCAAATTGATGGTATAGATGTAAAATGGTTTCAGTATCAGATTGAGTTTTACAAGTTAATTGAAATTGATTGCGGAGTTCTTGATGGTTGTAAATTTCACCATTAAAAATAATTACATATCGTCCTAAATATTCCATGGGTTGCTGCCCATTTGAAATATCTTGAATTGCCAATCTTAAGATATATAGTTCAACTGAATTGTGTTTAAATATTTTTTGTTCATCAGGCCCTCGATGAAGCATAGCTGCTCGAATGGTAGGAACATTTAAAGAGAAGTTTACAGACCCGATGATTCCACACATTTCATTTTACATTTGCTTTGAGCTTAATTATATTATTTTTTGCTCCTTTTTGAAAACACTATTTCTTTGCTTTCACAAATATAGTTCTAGCATTTGAAAAAATTAAATGCATGTTTTTTTCAAAAAATCAGATTTTTTCTCCCCAAGTCAGTAAATATCCTCCTCAATCCGTAAAAATCCGTAATTCCTTCTTTTCAAAACCATTATTTTGAACTTAAATATTTTAGACGATAAATATCCAATTTTTAAAAACCAAAACCCCTTGATTTTATTGAGTTATTCCGAATTATTCCCCTTATTTCACCGAAATCAAATGGTCAAAATCGCGTAACAAAAACCAACTAAAACCAACAAAAACGAAAAGAAAAACCAAATGAAAAATCAAAATCAAAAAAAATGTCCATGCTGTGATAAGGACTTCCGTACTAGAAGACAGAACCAAGTCTATTGCAAGTATTCATGTAAGATAAAATTCAATAACGAGAAAGCTAGGTTAAGGCGACTAGAACTACTCGAAATTGAAAAGAAATACTATGCATTGCTTGAAAAAATGTCGCAAAATAAGACAGAAAAAACCCCAACAGTTACTCAGAATCAGAGTAAACCGGAACCAGAAACAAAGGAAACTACTCCTATCCATTGGAAAAGTAAGCTCCTAAAAGGAACTGGAATCTTCATGGTGATAGCTATTGGATGCTATTATTTATATCGATTTTTATTTCAAGAAAGTGAGGAGTTTTTCTATCCTGATTTAGTGGCAGGCAGCCTATTAAAGCCTACTTTTGCAAAGGATGGAGAAAGTGAACAATCAGATCAGATAGCTCCTATTCCTACTGAAATTTTTCCTAAAAAGGTAATTAATCATCCCACGGATGAAAATCGAAAAGTTGAAAAATTAACACCTTCGAATTTTTTTCCGGATACACACCCTGATGTAGTGGCGCTTAATAAAATATTGAAGAAAAATAAAGTGATTTAAAAAGGAACTCCTTTTTAAACTGAAAGCTGGGTGTAATTTTTTTGAAAATTTTCGACATTAATATTGGGAAGTTAGAAGTAGGCAAAAATCATCGCTTCTAAGTAGTCGAAATCTCTCTATAAGAGAATTTCGAAAAAGGTCTCTCTATATGGGAAATGCAATGTCCAAAAACAAAAAATAAAATTTATTACCCTTTAGTGGACAAGTTCTTATTTTTGCCTTTCGAAAATAATTATGACAAATTTTTCCAATAAAAAAATACTGATTTGCTCCTACTACTTCCCTCCTACCAAAACGGTGGCAACGGTTCGTATTTTTAATTTTCATCTTGAGGCTCAGAAACATTTTGTAGCAGTTTTTGGGCTGACCACTTCCAATCGACAACTTTTCCCAAAAGATCATTTTCCTTTGGATGATAAAAATACCACGGAAGTTTGGACCTATGATTTACGTACTTTTTTAGGAAGAAAAAATAATGCATCCACCTCCATTGACCAAAGCAAAAAGGAAAGTCGATTGGCAAAGTTTATGATCAAACTGGCCTACACTTTTCCCTTCAATCTTATTTTGGCTGATGGTGGGTTGACTTATATTTTAGGTGGATTTTTTAAAGGGAAAAAAATAATTCATGAGAATGAAATTGATGTCATCTTTTCTTCTTTCAAACCTTACTCGAATCACTTGATTTGCTTTTTACTAAAAAAATGGAATCCTAAATTATTTTGGATTGCAGACTTCCGAGATTTGCACGTAGATGAAATGCGCGACAATGTTTATTTCCCAAAATTACAGCATTGGTTTAATCGGCGTATTTTAAAACAAGCAGATGTGGTTACGACTGTTTCTGAAGGTTTAAAAAAGAAATTAGAACGTTACCATTCAAATATTTATGTATTAAAAAATGGGATACCTTCTGTTAAATCTGTAGTTGCTGAAATTTCCCACTCTGGAAAATTCACTATTTCTTATACCGGTTCAATCTATCCAGCATTACAATCGGCAGAATTGTTCTTTAAAGTCCTAAGGCAATTAATTGACCTTGGAAAAATAGATAAAAACAAAATCCAAATCAATTACGCCGGAAAAGATGAAGGAATTTGGCAAAAATGGGTCACCGATTTTAACCTCCAAAAAATAAATATTTTTCATGGAGTTATCCCGATGGAAGAAGCGAAATTGATTCAGCAAAAAAGCCAAATTAATTTATTGTTAAGTTGGGCGAGTGAAAATCAACAAGGAGTTTTGACTGCGAAATTTTATGAATATCTTGCTGCTCAAAATCCAATTTTGTTAATCATAAAAGGGACAAAGGATCTTGAATTTGAAAGAATATTTGATCAATTACAAGCAGGAGTGGTAGCGTATGATGATCTCAATTATCAAAAAGCTGTGGAAGATTTTATTTTAAAATATTATCAAGAATGGCTGCAAAATGGTACAATTACCCGCTCAATTAATTCTGCCGAATTGCAAAAATATCGTTGGGATTATCAAATGGAAGAATTTTTAGATTACCTGAAAAAACAAGTTTAGACGAGTGTATTTTTTTAAAACAGATTTGAGAAAATTCCTTTTGGGGATAGCATTACTCATCCTGCCAATTTTCTTTAATGATAATTTTAATGGAGGTTGGTTACCAATTATTACTTACATTCTATTGGTAGTGTCGGGTGTATTCATGATAGTATATTTTTTTGCCAAAATATTGAAGATCAATGTTTTGTATCTATTTACTTTAGTTTTAATCATAGAAAGTGGAATTTATGCTAATTTTTATTTTGTAAAAACTAATCAGGTAAAATCCCCTAGCCTTCTTCAATTTTCACAAGAAATTTATTTCCAATATTGTCGTAATATTCCTGCTTTCCAAATCGGTTTAGGAAAATATGACCCCAATCTATTTTACACCCTTAAACCGGGTAATTCCATCAACTCAAACATTGAATTTTCAAATACCTATCAAATTAATTCTCAAGGCATTCGGGATGATGAAGCTTCCCTCGATTTTCCAGAAATAATTATGCTGGGAGATTCACATACCATGGGTTGGGGGGTAGAACAAGAGGAAACTTTTTCAAATATTTTGGAGCAAAAAGCGAAACAGAAGGTATTGAATACTGGCATCGTTTCCTATGGAAGTGCTAGGGAGTATTTGATGTTTAAAAAATTAAAAACAGACTCCTGCAAAACAGTTGTCTGGCAATATTGCTCGAATGATATGCGTGAAAATCAGTCGTTTGTTGAAAATGGAAATCAACTCGAAATTTCCTCGGAACAGGAATATCAATTTAAATATAAGCGTAACTTTTTGCAAGCTCATTATTATCCTTTCAAATATTGTTTTGAAACACTTGGCCACCAATTCCGAAGAGCTCGTCATCGGCAAAAATTTAAAGACCTTCCCAAGGTTGAGCTAGCTCAACAAATCGATAACTTTTTTTCTATCGTCAAATTACTCCAAGAAGACTTCGATGGAGAAATCATCATTTTTAATTTGGAATCGTATGAAACGACAGATGAATATTTTTTAGCATTTAAAAAATATGTGGAGGAGAATCAGTTAGAAAAGATTCAATTGATTGATTTTTCCACTATTTTAGAAAAAGAAGATTATTACATTATCGATGGACATATCAATGTGTCAGGTCATCAAAAAGTAGGCGAAGCAATTTTTAGAAAAATTCAAAATGAACTAAAAGAAGGAAGAAATTAGTGATTGTATTAGGATTTTATTTTCTTTACTTTTTTAATTATAAACTATAAAATAACACTTTATGAAAATTTTCAATTTTAGAATCAACCGCTACATAGCTGTGCTTTTTATCAGCACTTTATTTATGACAAGTCTTCCATCTTGTAAAAAAGATAAAGAAGGTTGTACAGATCCATTGTCAGAAAATTACGATAATGATGCAGATATTGATAATGGTACATGTACCTATGCTCGAGATAAATTCATTGGAACATACTCTGGTACGGAAAATTGTACTTCTGGAACTTATAGTTGGACTATGACTATTACGAGATCTTCTACTGACCCAGCTGGTATTATTTTAGATAATATAGGAGATTTCGGTGAAAATTTTCGCGCAACAGTAAATGGTGCTAACCTAACGCTCAATGATACTCAATCAGGATTGACTATGTCTGGAACGGGTACGATTAATGGCGGTGCGCTGACGATTAACTATCAAGCTTCTGGAGCGTTCGTTGATGAATGTGTTGCTAATTGCGTTAAGCAATAAGATCCTTTTATAAAATTGTTCTGATTAGGACTTCTATTGATTTTTTAATCAGAACAATTTTAACTCCCCTACTTAAATTCTATCACCCCATCATCCAAAGCACTTTTTTCAAATATTCCTTTATCATAAAAATAACTTTGCTCTACGCGCCAAGGTGCTTTTGAACTTGTTTTTGGAAGTTGATCCAGCACTCTCAAAATGTAACCAGGGGTGAAATCCATATAAGGTTGTAATTGCAAACTAGGATCATTTTGCCTTGGACAACATTGTTGGTATCCATTTTTATCCATAAAGTTTATTAGCCTACAAACATATTGACTAACCATATCACATTTCAAGGTCCAAGAAGCATTAGTATATCCAAATGCTAAGTTCATATTTGGAACATCACTAAACATACAACCTTTGTAGGCCACCGTTTTTGAAAAATCAACTTTTTTCCCATCTACTTCAATATCAAAATTACTGACGACCGTTGCCTTTAATCCAGTTGCCGTAACAATCATATCTGCCTCTAAAGATTTTCCAGATTTTAGTTGAATTCCTTTTTCAGTAAATGTTTCAATGTGATCGGTAACCACGGAAGCTTTCTTATTTTTGATGGCAACAAATAAATCATCATCAGGAACTAAGCACAATCGCTCATCCCATGGTTCATATTTTGGAGTGAAATTAGTTTTGATATCATACTCCTTACCCAAGGATTGTTGGACGCCTTTAATCAGCATCTTTTTCATGAAATTAGGATACTTCCTAGCCAGGTAATAGGAAAACTGTTGTAGCCGTATTTTGCGCCAACGATTAATTTTAAAAGCAGTTTTTTGAGGTAATATTTTATAAAGTATTTGCCCAAATTTATCAATCGCAGGTTGAGATGCAATATAAGTTGGACTACGTTGGAGCATGGTTACATGAGCTGCTTTTTCGGCAAGCGCAGGAACCAAAGTAATCGCAGTCGCACCACTTCCAATGACAATAATTTTTTTATTAGAGTAATCAATATCTTCTGTCCATTTTTGGGGATGAATTATTTGTCCTTTGAAATCTTCACTTCCTTTGAAAGTCGGCGTGTATCCATTTTCATAATTATAATACCCTGTACAAAGGGATAAAAACGAACAAGTGAAAGTTTTTGGTTGATCGGAATCAGGGGTTTTTACAGAAATCGTCCACAAAGATTTTTCAGAAGACCACGTTGCTTTGTTAACTCTGTGTTCAAATAAAATATGCTGATCAATACATTCGTCTTTGATCGTATCTTCCAAATATTCAATGATGGCTTCTCGTGGTGCAATAGTTTGGGCATTGGTCCAAGGTCGAAAGGCAAAACCAAAAGTGTACATATCTGAATCTGACCGAATGCCTGGATATCGGAAAAGATCCCAAGTCCCACCTATATTTTTTCGTCCTTCTAAAATTGCGTAAGTCTTGTTGGGGCAATCAGTTTGCATATAATGAGCTGCACTTATCCCTGAAATTCCTGCTCCAATAATTAATGAGTCGAAGTGATTAGCGTTCATCTTAGTCTAAAATTAAATTGGATTTTTTTGAATAAATTGATGGGTGCGATCTGCCATGATTTCGCCAATATCTTCTTGGATAAAATGGTTGGCATTTTCAAATTGCTCATGCTTTTGACCTTTTGCTCCGGGTACCCTAGCGATCCATTTTTTTTGAATAGAGCGTCTGCCAAGCAATCCATCCTTCAATCCAATCAAGGATAAAAAGGGTTTATCGAATTTTTTTAAACCTTCGACGGCTGCTAAAGTTTGCCCTCGAATACCTGCATTCATAGAAGGTAAAGTTCGTGGGCCAGCCATAAAAATAAAAGAAGGGAAAGGAGCTTGATATCCTGCAGTTTCAGCTTCGGTTAGATTTACTTCTGTTGAAATATTCATTACCTCACCTACGAAGGTATTCATGTTTGATAAACAATAAAGTATCCAGGACTGAAACCAATATTCCATTCCTCTGAGCGCATGTTTTGCTACGGCTGGTTTCAATGCTTTTATTTTTGGATTAACGACGATAGGATTTGGAATATAAAAAGGATTCGTTTCAGCTGTGGTGGTGGGTAAATCACCATTCGCTAAAATCACTCGCGCAAAATAATTTGGATTTTCTCCAATGATTCTCAAGCCGATTACGCTTCCCCAATCTTGCACAAAAGCAGTTATATTTTGTAATCCTAGGTTTTGAATAAATACCAAAATATCCTGGCAATGCTGATCATAAGTGTGGTATTTTTCGTGAATAGGTTTATCCGATTTTCCCATTCCAATCAAGTCGGGTGCAATACAGCGGTAGCCTTTTTCGACTAACCCTTTAATCATCTTTCGATACAAATAAGACCAAGTTGGTTGCCCATGCAACATTAAAATAATCTCGCCATCCTTTGGTCCTTCATCGACATAATGCATTCGCAAACCATTGATGTCCGTATAGTTTTCAGCAAAAGAATAACCTGATAAATTTTCAAATCGTTCGGCTGGAGTGCGAACAAATTCCAATCCCGAATCGGTTTTGCGAATAGGAACAGAGCTGTCCCAGAATGCTTCCTTTGGATAAGGGGCAACTTCTTGGATGTTGCTGCCACCTCCTTTTTCGAAATCAATTTTGATGGGAGAAGGAATAAAATTAGAGGCTACTTTTTTTAGTTTTTTTGTAAAACTCATTCTTTAAAATTTAAAACCTACATTCGAAAATTTGAATTTTCAAATGTAGGCCTTAAAATATAAAAAACGAACTGATTTATTTTATTTCAAACTCAATAACCTTTAATAAAGTCCCATTTTGTGATTTTATTTCTAATTCATATTCACCTCGAAGTAACTTCTTTCTAACATTAGAATTCCATCCTGAGATTTTTTTTGCTAATGAACCAGAAGTTATTTTTACAGGATCATAAACAATACGATCTCGATTAGTCTGAATAAAATTATAATCCAGTTTACCTCGCTCCTCTATTTTATTTGAACCAAAATATTTGACACCTAAGTGCAATATTCCATATTCAAAGGTTGACACGCTATCCTTAGTTAATTCATCAAATGGAATATTATATCGATCTTTAAATGCTCCGATTGGTCGTTTTATATTTTCCGTTTTTTCATAATCTCGACAAAAGGTGATATCAATGGAATCTATTGGATTGTATTCTACCATTTTAATTTCTTCACTATAATCAAGGTAAAAATCAGTTGGTTTTTCATCGACGAATATCTTACATCTTTTGTTTTCTTCTTCTGTTCTTAAGTCGAACTTTCCTTCATCATTAGCTGTGATTAATTTGACTGGTGAAGTTGATCTAATTTTATTTTCCAAATCAATTTCATAATCTCCCTTTTTTGGATCTCCATAAATATTAATAAATTTTCCTTTCTTGTCGACTAGCTTCGGAGGAGGATTTTTCACCGTAATGTTCACATCAGCGGTATCCTTTCCTCCTACTCCATCTGAAACTTGATAGGTTATTTTAACTTTACCAGCTTTACTAGCTGAATATTTAATTTTTGATCCTTCTAAGCTAGTTCCATCAAGGTCAGTAGATTCTATCAACGATACTTTTAGTTCATCTGCACTATCTTTATCGGTGTCGTTTTCCAAAACGTCAATAGTTATTTCCTCTCCTTTTTGGACGCTTTTGAAATCATCCATTGCTTCGGGTGGATTATTTGCTTGCTCTGGTTCAGGATTTATATAAAGAAAAGCGGCAAGTAAAATCAAGGAGAAACCTAATCCACCTAATAATCTTGCTTGACCTGTTTCTATTGCTGGAATTTCAATAGAACCTACCGAGATTCCTCCCTTGGTGATAGCACCAATTATTAGGAGCAATCCAATCACAAAAATGGCGATTTCTCGATGCTCTACGATACTATTAATTAGTTCATCCATGTGTAAGTAAATGTTTTCAGTTAAAGTATTAGTCTTGGGAATTGGGAGCTGTTGAAGTTCAACTACGCAGTTGTCTTATTTTGTGTTACTTCTTCTTTGGGTGGGTATAAATATACATATAAAATTAAAAATTCATATAAATGTACAATCTGTATATTTATATGAATTTTTAATTACCAACTAATCGAAGGTTTGAACTTATCTCTTGAGCTTAGATTTTCGATCAGTTACTTTTTATTTCTGTCTCGAATAAACATCAAAATTATCAAAGTAAAAGAGGTCTCCATTTTCGGAATTAGGAGCAAAGAGGAAAACAAACTGGTTGACATTATCACTATTCACAGAACTGTCTGGCTGATTTTGAAGTACAAGTTCAAGACGATGCCATTCATTTTGTTTGGTGGTAAAGCCATGAAATCGACTATGCCTTCCCTTTGGATAATTGGTGCCTGAAGCAGAATTCTTATCTTCTACTTGCAATAAAATTTCCGTCCCAGGAGGAGCTTTCGTATAAACATCTATAAAAAATTGATGGTTTTCTTTCATAAACTCTTCGATTTTCAAATCAGCAATATCATAAACCATTACATCATAACGACTAGATTTATTTCTAAGATATTTTCCCACCAATTTGGAAGAGTTAAGATCATTCGGAGCAGGATTTTCTACTTTATTAGAAAAAGTACCTACAGAAAAAGTATGGTTCATTTGCTTACTCTGCATATCGAAATTTTCAATGGAGAATAATTTAGCAACTGGATTTTCTGCTAAAACATTTAGAGTGACTTCTTGTGAAGAACAATCATTACTGATCACCACTTTGATATCTCCCCCACTATTTCCCCAATCAACTGCAATTTCAGAAGTACCTTGTCCTTGAGTTAAGGTAGCTCCCTTAGGCAGCGACCAAGTGAAGGAACTCTTTTCTGGAGCATTATTAATAGAGTATTTTATGGCTTTTGATTTTTTATCTACTTTTCGATTTCCAGAGATGCTAGGAAAAAAACCATCATAAACTCGTACGTATTCTACTTCCATCGTTTGCGGAAAAGAGGTAGTGGAATCTGGCGAACCTGGCCATTGTCCACCTACCGCAAGGTTGAAGATAAAATGAAAATCTTGATCGAAAGGCCATGCATTTGGAGCAATGTCTTCCACTCGTTTGGTAGAATACAAATAATCATCCAATAGCCATCGAATTTCACCTGCTTCCCACTCTACGGCAAACGTATGAAACTGATCCTTAAAAATACCTTCATGAAGGTTGTAGGTTCCTGAAGAAGAGGAATTGTTAGGCCATGCTTTTCCATAATGAATAGTACCATGTGCTTTGCCCGGTTCATTACCAACCAACTCCATAATATCAATCTCTCCACTTCGAGGCCAACCTCCATATTTTTCGTCAGTAGGTAACATCCAGAAGGCAGGCCACATTCCTTTGCCAGTAGGTAACTTAATCGAGGCTTCAAATCGACCATAGGTCCAATCGCCTTTTCCAAGTGACCTAATTCTGCCAGAAGAATATGGCTTGTCTCCTACTCTTTCTTCTTTTGCTATTATTTTTAGGATTCCATCTGATAATTCAACATTTTCAGATTTATACCATTGCAATTCATTGTTACCCCAACCACAAAGATTGATATCACAACCATCACCGATTTGGTAATCCCATTTCTTAGCATCCAATGAGGTTTGTTCAAATTCATCTTGCCAAACTATTTGTGGGCATTGAGCATTGATAATTTCAATACCACTAAAAAACATTAGGACAATAAAAATTTGAATTCGACTCATTGGATGTTATTAATCTTTAATTTCAGTATTAATTAAAAAAATTCCCTCTTAATTGTATCCATCATTTTGCGGATAGCTAGGGCCTAACAGATCCATTTGTTGTGGAGGGATAGGCCAATGTTTCATGTATTCTTGAAGAATGTCTTTTGGATTTCCTTCAGGATAAGATTCGTTCATGTTGTCATTATTCATATGGTCAATCAAGAACTCAAATAATTTACCTGTTCTTTTAAGGGTAAACCATCGATGCCCTTCAAATGCCAATTCACGTGCTCTTTCGTCTAAAATAGCTTGTAAATCTACTGATCCTATTGGGGCTGCCTTGGCACGAGTTCTAACCTCATTTACATAATCAAGAGCTTTGCCTGGATTATTCAACATTAAGTTTGCCTCCGCTGCAATAAGATAAGTTTCCGCTAATCGATAAACCATCACATTTTTGTAATGATTTCGATCAGTTGGTTCTGCCTCATCATCAAAAAACTTAAGCACTCCTGGATTTTGTCTCCGATAATAGAGCATAAACTGATTTTGATCGGTAGGAGAATTTTCATACAAGTCTAAAGGATCACCGATATTTTTACCAGCAGGAAGCGTCGCTACATCATTGTATAGGTATTCGAAAATATAGTAGCTTCCATCTTTTCGATCATCGTTAGGATCTTCGTTTAGTAGATTGATCGCATAATCATTCAAGGATAAAAACCCTACACCTGCACCACCATTTTCTAAAGATTGAACCAATCCTGGTGCCTCAGCATAGCTAGAAACAATATTCCAATTCATGATGTGGTATTCACCACCACCAATAGTTTCATCTTTGAAGTTTACTGCAAATAAGGTTTCAGAGTGATCTAAATCTCCTGCAAATACTCCTTTGGTAGTTGGCACAAGGCTATAGCTTCCACTCATAATTATTGAATCTGTTTGCGCAGCAGCTTCATCCCAGTCTTCTTCCCACATCGCCACCTTAGCTCGTAAATGTCGAGCGGCTCCTTGATTCCATCGTCCAAATTGAAGCGGAACATATTCCAAATTGTTGATAGAAAAATCTAAATCGCTTTTCAATAGGGAGAATATTTCTTCTACCGATGATTTGTCACGAGGTACCTCGAAAGCATTTTCTGGGGTGGTTGGTTCCGTTGTAACAAAGATATTGTTAAAGCAACGGTACAACATAAAAATAGAATTGGCTCGCATACATCGAGCTTCCGAAAGTATTTGATTACGTCTTACTTCATTGATGTCAGTCAAATTTTCCGCTGCTTGGATGATCGCATTGGAGCGATCCACAATTTTGTAAAAATGAACCCAGTATTTATTAAGGCCTGATTCCGTTCCAAAATCACCAAGACTTGCTCCCCATAACAATCGACTATAAAGGGAAATTTCCCCCGTAATCCCTACTCCAAGGTCACTTTTAGCCTGAAGTATCAACGGGATAGCTCCGTTCCATCTATTGTCTTCATAGATTTGCCGATTCAAGGTATAGAGACCAACTACCGCAGATTCTAAACCTTCAGGAGTAGAATAAAGGAAATCAACGGAAGTGTCAGAAAGTAATTCATCCTTTAAAAAATCATCGCTACATGACGCGAACATTAAAGCGATCATCAGCATCGAAATGCTTTTCTTAAAATTTAATTGAGTATATAATTTCATGTCTTTTTCTTTTAGCTTTTAGATTAAAATCCCATTTTAAGACCGAAGGTGAAATTTCGTGTTTCCGGGAAAACAGTCGATCCACCATCAACTAAATCTTGCTCGGGACTATAAGAACGAAAATCAGTTCCAGTAAATAAATTAGTTCCAGTAAAATATAAATTGACTTTGCTGAGTCCTATGCTGCTTAACATCTCCTCAGGAAAAGTATAACCAAATGTAACTGTTCTCAATCGAATATAAGATGCATCTCTTACTGCGAAAGGAAACAGATGTAAGTGCGTATCTGGTTTAGGACGAGGAAATTCTGTGGAAGGAGATTCAGGAGTATAATAATCAGTTCTAATCCCATTAATTGATCCTTTCCACAACTCTCCATTTGCTAACACAGTATTTAATCTTGTAGCTCCTTGAACGATGAATACATCTACAAATAATTGAAATCCTTTGTAGCTCATGGTTGTATTTAAAGAGCCGTACCAATCAGGGTCAGTATTAATGAATACATTATCTCTGTTGTCAATCTGACCGTTTCCATCCTGATCAACTACCCGAACATCACCAGGCGAAGCTAAAGGATTTCCACTCTCTGCAATATTATCTCCTTCCTGATAAATCCCATCATATTTTGGTAACCATATATTATTGATGGATTGTCCAACTGACAATCGTCTTCCAAAGGTATCAGTAATATCAATTGGATTTCCTTCATCGTCAACCTCTCCAGTCAAGGAAAGCACCTTATTTCTATTTCTTGAGAAAATCATTCCGACAGACAAATTAAATTCATCTCTTCTGATTAAGTTGGTGATCAGACTTGCTTCTACTCCTCTATTTTCCAACTCTCCTACATTAAAACGAATCACATTAAAACCAGTCGTTCCAGAAATAGATCTATCCAATAATAAGTCTGAAGTTTTGGCATAATAATACTCCACCGTTCCTTCAAAGAAATTTCCAAATAATCTGAAGTCTACTCCAGTATTAAAGGTTCTAGTTGTTTCCCATCGAAGGTCAGGATTAGGCAATCTGGAAGAAGCAGTAGCTCCACCAACTGTTTGGTCACCAAAGAGATAAGGTATATCATCAGCTTTTCCAAGAGTTTCCAAAGAGTTAATTCCTTGGTTACCAGTAGCACCATAACTAAGGCGAATTTTTAATTCATCGATATCTGTTATGTCTGCCATAAAAGGTTCTAAATGAACTTTCCACGCAGCTGATGCAGCAGGAAAAAATCCCCACTTATTGTTTTCTGAAAATACGGAAGCTCCATCCGCTCTAGCAGTAACTTCCAATAAATAGCGATCCAAATAATCATATCGAACCCGACCTAAATAAGAAAGTAATCTTCGCTTGGAAACACTTCGAGTATTTCCTAACAAAGTCGTTGCATCTCCATTAAAACTCAAGGCATCATTGGTAAAACCTGATTTATCAATTTGAGTATACTCATTTCTTTGTTCGTCAAATGCTTGAACTGCGGTGAAGTCAATATTGTGTTCCTCCCCTGTTTCAGGAGCATAAGTAACGATATTTTCAACTAATGATTGTCGGAATAAACTATTGGCAAGTAGTCCAAATCCATTGACACCCTCATCTCCACCAGAATGCAGAGAAGTACGATATAATCCTCTATTCGTATTTCTATTTCTCAAGAATGTTCTCAATGAGTAAGAAAGACCAGGCAGGATTTGGTAGCTCAAAGTAAGGTTAATATCAGTCAGATTAATATTGGTTTCATCAACTGATTCATTTTGATCCCACAAAGGATTAACTGCAAGTGTGCCTGCGCCTAAGTAAAATTTAACGAGATCTCCATTTTCATCAAATGGTTTTGCCAAAGGCGTAATATTGGTAAAGTTTAGGCCACCTGATTCTCTTTCTTGTTTGGCATTTTGATAATTCACAATACCTTTTAAGCTTAATTTATCTGTAATTTGCTGATCAAGATTCAGCTTAAAAGTTGCTCTTCGATAACCTGAATTAGGAATAATTCCGCTTTGGTCAAAATAGCTGATACTTGAAAAAATCTTTGTCTTTTGTGTACCTGCTGAAAGAGTCAAAGCATGACTTTGAAGAAAAGCATCATCCAAAACGAGATCCTCCCAATTCACAAAATTTTGGCCACTAATCGCATCTAGTTCAAAAGGTGAAAAAATAACTTCATCATTAAGGTATTCTCCTGTAAAACGATTTCGTCTAGCTTCTCTTCTGAGATCAGTAAACTGTTGTCCGTCATATTGATCAAAGTTTCTGGTAATCGATTGAGTAGTTGTAAACCCGTGATAATTAAGACTAATTCTGCCTTCCTTACCTGATTTAGTAGTTACGAGGATAACTCCATTGGAAGCCCTTGAACCATAAATTGCAGTTGAAGAGGCATCTTTCAAAATCTCAATACTAGCAATGTCATCTGGAGCAACATCATTAAGATTATCAAATGGTAATCCATCAACAATGATTAAAGGAGAATTTCCATTGGGTGCAACGGATACGTTTCCTCTGATGACGATATTTGAGTTTCCTCCCGGTCGGGCATCAGATAAATTTACCTGTACTCCGGCTGCTCTTCCTCTCAACATTTCGGATACGTTGGTGGTAGGCAAGGCAGTAGCTTCTTCTATATCCACACTAGTGACGGATCCTACTACATTACTTTTCTTTTTTGTTCCATAACCTACTACGGTTATTTCTGACAAAGAATTTGTCCCTTCCACTAACGTGATATTAAATACGGTTTGGTCCCCCACTACTACTTCCTGAGAATTGAAACCTGTATAACTAAAAACAAGAACATCATTGTTCGAAACATTATTAAGAGTGAAATTACCCTCAAAATCAGTAGCATCTCCATTAGTAGTACCTTTGATCATGATGCTTACCCCTATTAAAGGTTCTTTACCGTCCTGAACTGTCCCGGTAATGGTTTTGGTTTGGCCATAACTTGATAAACTAAATAGTAGTAAGCAAAAGTTTACCAAAATCATTTTTCTCCTTTTCATATGCATAGTTTTGTTTTGATTAAAATATAGATTTTTGAAATAAAGGGAAATGCCCCGAAGTAAAACTAAAGGTGATATGTATCTAGGTAATAATAAGTTTTCTGTAAAAAAGGTCAATGTCAATTACCGTAAAAGTAAAAAATAGATTTTAAACATCTAATATAAATAGAAAATTAAAAACTATATTTTGTCAATTAGAATCCAATCCCTTCGAAGACAACATTGGGAAAAGAAATAATCGCTGCCCCAAGGGAATTTCAAAAATAAAAGAAATGATAGGGGTAGTATCGGGATACGTGTAAAATGTTGTCACATCAAAAATAAAAAACTGAACACTATACATCCGTCTGTTCAGTTTATGTGACTTTTCAAGTTAGAAATTATTCAAATATGTAAATCGTTAGTAACTTGCGTATATATAGGAGATATATCCGTAATAGGACTTGTGGATATACAAGTGTTCCTCGCAACTAAGAAAGAAGAAAAAAGGTACTCGCAAAAAGCAAATTTGAAA
>CAYGRM010000044.1:0-26088 GCA_964352225.1 uncultured Saprospiraceae bacterium
CTTATTGGTACTTAAAATTGTCGAATCTTACTTTGAATAAATTAAGAACATTCAGAGGCGTAGGTGAACATCCTGATGGGGTAGAGGGTATTTTGGATAGTGGAGATATTTTTAACTCAATTAAATAGTTAATCAAATAAGCGTTTTATCTGATTAACAATTTGGCAAAAAAAAAAGCCATGGAAAATTTAATCAGATTTATAAAAATTGATATTGTCGTTCAAAAAGTATTATTCTTTTTGGTAGTCATTACAGGAATTTTTCTCATGCCATTAATGATAACTTTACCCGCCCTAGGTGGCTGGCAATTATTAAGCGCATTTATAATCAGGTGGCGTTTAAAAGATGAGATCAGGAAAAGATATTTAATTTTTAGTATTGCTTACATTGGATTGATGTTCCTATCTGTTTATTTAAATGATAATTATCGATCAGATTATGATGAATTTTTTATTGGATTGATTTTTATACCTATCCCTTTCGGCATTGCTATCTGGTATTTTATTACGACAAAAAACACCTTAAAAGAATTGAACAAATTAGAAATCGTAGAAATACCCGAGGAGATGGAAAATATTTTAGATAGCGAAGAAATTTTTAAACCTTCAGAGAAATTATGATATCAAGAACAAGAATGAAACTAGATGTCCTTGGACAAAGTATTCTAATCGGTGCATTTATATTGTTATGGTTTTTTAATCGACAATTAATTTGGACCAATACGATGCTGATTGTTTTAGGAATCTGGCAATTAGCGAGTGCAGTACATTTATTTCTTACTTATAAATATATACAGCGAATTAATTTTTTGCGAACTGCTTTGGTACTAGGTATCAGCTTACCTGTTTGGGTTAATTTCGTGGGGAATTGGGCTTACCTTCCAGTTGGAGGAGTATTGTTATGGTATTTCTTTTGGAGTGTGCGCGATATGTTTATCGTCTACCGAAGACCTAGGAGTTTTTGGGATTTGTAAACGTAGCTGCTGACTTTAGTCGGCAGCAAAAAAATATAAAACTAAAAAAAAGTCGGAGCCTGAATTTCAGCATCCGGCTTTTTTTTTTGTAAGAAGCAAATAAAAAAAGTATATGCAATAAAATTTAGGAAGCAGTAGTTTTTATTTTTAGACTAATCTAAAAATATATTCCTATCTTTGTGAAAATTAAAATTAAGAAATGAAAATCTCCAAAACAGAGGAAAATTATTTAAAGGCTATATTTTCCATTTTAGAAAAAGGAAAAGTGTCAGCAAGTACTAATTCCATTTCCAAAAAAATGGAAACAAGTGCTGCTTCTGTGACTGATATGGTGAAGCGATTGGCTAAGAAAAAACTAGCAATTCACGAAAGTCATAAAGGAGTGAAGTTAACCAAAGAGGGAGATCAAATTGCTACGATGTTAATTCGAAAGCATCGACTTTGGGAAGTTTTTTTGGTAGATAAGTTAGATTTTCTTTGGGATGAGGTGCATGAAATGGCGGAGGAGCTAGAACATATCCAATCGAAAGAAATGATTGATCGATTAGATAATTTTTTGGGAAATCCAAAATTTGATCCGCACGGAGATCCGATTCCTGATGCCGATGGAAATTTTGCGACCCGACAGCAAACTCCATTGAATGAATTTAAGGTAGGAGAAAAAGGGACAGTCGTGGGCGTTCGAGAATCGTCGACTCCCTTTTTGCAATATCTCGATCAACTGGGTTTAGGTTTAGGTTCTAAAATAGTGATTTTAGAAAAATACGAATACGATAATTCAGCAAAAATTTTATTGAATAAATCCAAAGAGATTGTGATTACAGGTAAAGTATGCTTGAATCTCTTTTTACAAAAATAAGTAGATCGCTACGCTGTCAGAAGTCAGATCGTGCGCTGCGCTTACTGTCAGAAGTCAGACTGACGAGAACAATATAGATACCGTCAAGTCTGTTAGCGCAGCGATCTGACAGTAAGCGCAGCGCACGATCTGACTTCTGACAGCGTAGCGATCTAAAAAAACTAGACATGAAAAAAATAAAAATTTTAATTTTCCTTTTTGTAATTCCGGTGATATTAAGCGCAACGGAAAAGCCGAAATTGGTCGCAACCGCTTCCATGATTTCAGATATAGCTAAAAACATTGTGGGAGATAAATTTGAAGTGACGACAATCGTTCCTATTGGAAAAGATCCACACACTTACGAACCAACTCCTGGCGATGCGACGATGGTTGCTTATGCAGATATTATTTTTAAAAACGATTTGACTTTTGAAGGATGGCTATTAAAACTAATCACCAACTCGGGAACCAAGGCAAATGTGGTAAAAGTTACAGAAGGAGTCGATGTCATCGAAAGTTTGACCTATGCAAATTCTGCTGATCCACATGCTTGGATGAATGCGGCTAACGGAATCATCTACGCTGAAAATATCAAAAATGCCATGGTCGAATACGATGCGGACAGTAAAGATTTTTATGAAAAAAACTTTGAAAGTTATCGTGAAAAGTTAGAAGAATTGGATCAATATATTCAAGCTCAAATTAAAACTATTCCTGAAAAGCAAAGAATTCTGATTACCTCGCATGATGCCTTTCAATATTATGGAAGGAAATATGGTATTCGTTTAGAGTCAATTTTAGGAACTTCAACTGATGCACAAGCACAAACTTCAGACTATACAAAAGTGGATAGAGTCATCAGAGAAAGTGGTGTTCCAGCGGTGTTTATCGAATCAACGGTGAACCCCAAAATGTTGGAACAATTGGCCTCTTCAAATGACATTATCATTGGAGGATCTCTTTACTCAGATTCGATTGGAAATAAAGATAGTGATGCTCCAAGTTATTTAGCTATGCTAAAATATAATACCGATGTTATCGTAAAAGCATTGTCTCGAACCGTGCAACCTCAAATAGCTGAGGCTCCCGAAGGAAAAAATAATGTGTTGTTGTATGGGATTTTAGGAGTGCTTTTTACAGGAGCATTTTTCTTTGTGTACCGAAGTATGAATCACTAACCATTTAGAACGTTCAGAGGTAATGACTTTATTCTAAATGAAGTTGTATGGGAGAACGTAAAACGTCTAACGTAAAACGTCCATCGAATAAAGTCAAATAAACCTGAAGTTCTTTTAAATAAAATAATATGCAATCAATCATTTCCGTAAGTGGACTTTCTGTTTCATATGAAAAGAAAAGAGTGCTCACCAATATCTTTTTGGAAATGGAGGCAGGGAAAATTTATGGAATCGTCGGGCCAAATGGCGCGGGGAAATCTACTTTATTTAAAGCCATTTTAGGATTAGTCGAGTCCAATACTGGAACCGTAAAAGTAAATGATAAAAAAATCGAAACTCAACGCAGAGAAGTAGTTTACGTTCCACAAAAAAACGATGTTGATTGGACCTTTCCAGCTACTGTCTTTGATATTGTTTTGATGGGAAGGTATCCGCACAAAAAGATATTTCAAAGATTAAGCAAAGCAGATAAAGCGATGGCAATGGATGCTTTGGAAGAGGTTGGAATGACGGAATTTAGAGATCGTCAAATTGGCGAACTTTCAGGAGGACAGCAACAGCGAGTTTTCCTTGCCAGAGCACTTTGTCAGGAAGCAGATATTTTCTTTTTGGATGAGCCATTCGTTGGCGTTGATATGTTGACGGAGGAAAAAATTATTCAAATTTTGAAAAGGCTAGCAGAGGAAGGAAAAACACTTTTGGTCGTTCATCATGACCTTTCAACGGTGGAGGATTATTTTGACAAAGTGGTTTTGTTAAATCAAAGATTGGTGGCTTATGGCGATACGGAAACTACGTTTACCAAGGAAAATATTGCAAAGGCATATGGTGGACAGTTGCCGATCTTACATAAGACGGGAATGATAGGATAAAAGTTAAGCGTTATTTTCAGACAATAATAATTTGAAAAAAAGGACTTTGAAATAAAACTTCAAAGTCCTTTTTTCGTGGTTAAGTCTTAATCGTTAACTTGGTAATCGTTAACTATTTCGATTGCCGAAGGCATAATCGAAATAGGCTCCCCTTTAGGGGCTGGGGGTTACCCCTCTCTCAAGTAATCGAATAGTTCTTTTAGTCGTATCCAATTCTGCTTCAATTCCAACGGGCAACGTCATATGATTTTTAATATGTCCAAATGACAACCCATAAATAATCGGCAGATTCAAATGACCCAATCGATCCTCAAACATCTCCATTAATGAAAGTGAACGATCACCTTCCTTCGCCTCACAATCTTCAAAAACACCTAAAACAATTCCTGCAGCTTTATCCAAATCAGTACTCTGCAAAATTTGAGTAAACATTCGATCCAACCGATAGGGGCGCTCCCCAATGTCCTCGATAAAAACTAGTTTATTTTTAAATTTAGGTTGGAAGCCCGTTCCTATGGCAGCAGCTAATAATGTCAAATTTCCTCCGCTTAGCTCTCCTTTTGCTTTGCCTGCTCGAATCACCTTGGAGTGATAAGCTTTATCTTTTGAATCGTCACTATCCTTTGCATGACCTATAGTGTATGATATTTCCGGATTCATCAAAACTCCTTTTAACTGCTTCACCGTATAATCTGAAAAATCAGAAGAGGCAACTGGCCCATGAAAACAAATCAAACCAGTTTTTTGATGAACAGCCAAAAGTAAAGCAGTAATATCACTAAAACCAATCAACACTTTAGGGTTTTTCTTAATCAGTTTATAATTGATTTTTGGTAAAATTCTACCCACGCCATACCCACCTCGAATACACCAAATTCCATCCACTTCATCATCGGCAAACATATTGTGCAAGTCTTCCAGTCGTTGCTCGTCAGTCCCTGCGAGGTAGCCATTGATAGCTTTGATATGTTTGCCTAATTTTACCTTTAGCCCTAGCAGTTCCATGTTGGCGATAGCTTTTTCCAGCTTCTCTTCCGTAATCGAACTGCTTGGAGTGATTAGTCCAATCGTATCTCCAGGAGCCAAAGCTTTTGGTTTTAAACATTTTTTCATATCAAAAATTGGTTGGATGGGTTTGTCGTTTGATAAGTTATGATAAAATGAAAAAGGAATTGTAGAACTCCCTAAACCTATCAAAATATTTTTATTAAATTGCCTTCGATTCATTTTTTATGTTTAGTAGCCACCGAAATTATTCGGTTGGTTTATTTTATAAAATTAAAGCCGGCTGAATCCATAAGGACACGTAAATTCAGCGGCTACGTAAAAGCAAAGATATGTTTTCCGAAAAAGATTTAGAACAAATTAAAGCAAAAGGAATTAGCCAAGCGAAATTGGCCGAACAAATTAAAAACTTTGAAGAAGGATTTCCATTTATGGAATTGCAAAAAGCAGCGACTATTGGAGATGGTATTTTAAAATTTGATGAAAAAGAAATAGATGATTATGTGAAAATGTATGAAGAAGAAATGTCGAATTATCAGATTTATAAATTCGTTCCTGCATCAGGTGCAGCGAGTCGAATGTTTAAATCTTTGTTTTCTTTTATGGAAAAATTTGATGGGTCAAAAGAAGCGATTAAAGAATTTGAAAGTGATACTTCTTTTGGTTCCGTTTATAATTTTTTCAAAAATATCAAGCAGTTTGCCTTTTATCAATCATTAAAAAATGCGATTGCAAAAAGTGGAGCAAACATCGATGATCTAATTTCTAAAAAAGAATACGGGCAATTGTTGCGTTACCTTTTGACCTCCTCAGGATTAGATTATGGAGGACTTCCAAAAGGATTGTTAGAATTCCATAAGTATAAAAATAGAACTCGAACACCGCTCGAAGAACATCTGGTCGAAGGCGCAAATTATTGCAAAGATAAGGATGGAAAAGTCGACATTCACTTTACAGTATCGCCTGAGCACAAAGCATTATTTCGAGAAAAAGTGCGAAGTGCAGGACAGCCCCTTTCGAATGATTTTCAATCTCTATTCAAAGCATATTTTTCCGAACAACAATCTTATACCGATACGATTGCGGTAGATTTAGATAACCAGCCTTTCCGAAATGATGATGGAAGTATTCTGTTTCGGCCAGCAGGTCATGGGGCACTTTTGGAAAATTTAAATACGATTGATGCCGATATTATTTTTATAAAAAATATCGACAATGTTGTTCCTGATAATCTGAAAGCATCCACTTATCGGTATAAAAAATTGCTCGCAGGTGTATTGATTAAATATCAAAAGCGATTATTTGACTATGCTAAAAAATTGGAAAAAATAGAAAATGTTTCTGAGAAATTGATCAATGAAATTTCTGATTTTTTACAAAAAGAATTGTGTAATAATTTCACTTCTCGATTTGCGAGAATGCATATTCGAGAGAAGGCAGATTTTTTATTGCAAAAATTAAATCGCCCAATTCGAGTTTGTGGAATGGTGAAAAATGAAGGCGAACCGGGTGGTGGTCCATTTTGGTCAAGGAATTCAGATGGGACTTATTCTTTACAAATTGTGGAGAGTTCGCAGATCAATACTGACGATGCAGAGCAAGCAGAAATTTTACAAAAAAGCTCGCACTTCAATCCTGTGGATTTGGTTTGTGGAGTAAAAAATGTTCATGGTGAAAAACATAATTTGACTGATTTTCGAGATCCACAAACTGGATTTGTTACGATGAAATCACAAGGTGGTCGTGAGCTCAAAGCGCAAGAATTACCAGGACTTTGGAATGGGGCGATGGCTGATTGGAATACGCTTTTTGTGGAAGTTTCGATTGAGACTTTTAATCCGGTGAAGATTGTGAATGATTTATTGCGGGAGCAGCATCAGTAAAATAATTTACATTTGGTTGATTATAAAAGAGGTCGATTTTTGGAGTTCCCAAAAATCGACCTCTTCATTTTTATGAAAGCTAAAGTAGTTCTACTCCCTCACTAAGTTTTCCAAAGTGATGGAATATGTTTTGGTAGATTCATCAAATTTGATGGTATACTTATCTGGATAGTACCCTGATTTTTGCCATTGCTCTGGATGGCGAATGGTGCTTTCAATTTCGGTTTTGCTCGCTAATAAGTCAGTAGTAACCATAGGTTCAAAAAAATTAATCTTAGCATCATATTTTCCAAAAATAAAAGTGTGAGTAAATATTCCTGTACCTGCAATTTCAGGAGATTCTAAGTCAATCATGTGAGTACCCATTCTCGGTACGCCATCGGGAGTTTCTAAATAATTAGGAGGTAAAAATTCAGGCGCTATCGGCTTTTGAAATTCGACTGTATCCATTGGCCCAATTTGATCTCGTTGCGCTTCAGACATAAAATAAAAGTGAATATCAAAATGGGGCAAATCATAAATATCCATCGGAGGGTGTCCATGTTCATTCCAATCTAAGGTCACATGATTAAAAGGTGCAACATTTACTTCTGTTGGTAATTTCAGAAGAAATTCATCGGCATGCATGGAGCCTGTAGGTAAATTTGTCAAGGCACTTTCATCAAATTGTACTCCAATAGAAGTAGGTGTATTTTGTTCGTCTACTTTTACATATGTCCAAGCTTGACCATTGCCTACGCTTACTTTTTGACCATAAAATTCGGATGAAGTAGGAGTTTCCACGTCGTCTTTTTTGCAAGAAAAAAAGAGGATTAAAATAATAGGAAATAAAAAACTTAAATTTCTCATTTGATTTTTTTTTAGTGATTTAAAAAATATTGAATTTGATTTTTTTAGTCATAAATGACTCGCTCAATTTTATTTTTGATAGGTGGAATAGTTTGGAGGTATTGAAAAATAGCACCAGCTTCTTCATCCGTAAGTGCGGCATAAGGAAGCATAGGGTATTGTAGCGCAGCCTCTCCATCTTTTAACCCATACTTAACCGCACGAATAAATTGTTCTTCCGTCATTTTTCCAATGCCAGTTTCAGGGTCAGGAGTCAAGTTTGCGGTCAATACTATCTTTCCTTCAAGGTTCGGAGGCTTATTTCCTCCTCCAAAGTAACCGACACTTTTTTCAGGATGTAAAAAATCATTAGTCTTGAAATCTGCCGAATGACAAGAAAAACAATCTAAATTATGAGCAAGATATTCGCCGAGTTCAATTTTATTATTTGGATTCGGCCTTTCGATTTTTTCTTTTGGAAACGGAAAAGGTTTCCATTCTACTCGAGTCAAAAATTTTGTCAAAATTGATGGCTGTGGAGGGATATCGGGAGTAGGGTCAGCAGCGACTAAAGGATCATCAGATCTTAAAAAAGCAATAATAGAGTTGATGTCATCATCAGCCATATGAGGCAATTTGGCCATGTAGGGAGGAGAGTATTTTCCATCTCGTTTGATGCCTGTGCGTAGTAAATATAAAATTTCACCATCTGTCCAGTCACCAATTCCATACGTTTTATCGTTGGTGATATTTTGAGAATAAATAACTCCAAATTCAGGTGGAGCATCTAGCATTTGGGTGCCAGTAAGATTGCCTTTGTCTCGATTCATATGACAACTAGCACAAAGCATCGATACGAATTTTTTACCTCTAGCAACTGATTCCGGAGTGATGTCTGCTTGGAAATTAATGCTTTCTACCTCATAACTAGGTAAGTCATTCGAATTAATATAGAAAGCTCCTAAACCTACTATGGCTAGAATCAGGAGTAAACCTATACCAATTATTTTAAGTACTTTTTTCATAATATTTTGTTTTTTTGATTTGGAAAAAAGGGTTTTGATTATTCCATTCTTTGATTAATATTTAAACCTTTAGTGGTCTCAAAATGGTTTGATAATTTTCTTTCTAACCAACTCCATTCTTGATATTGCTGAATGAGTTGAAG
Organism: uncultured Saprospiraceae bacterium; assembly: GCA_964352225.1. Classification (GTDB taxonomy): domain Bacteria; phylum Bacteroidota; class Bacteroidia; order Chitinophagales; family Saprospiraceae; genus CAJQQY01. The sequence goes on from CAYGRM010000044.1 coordinate 8,749, forward strand.
TTGGTTGGAGATAGGTTTAATTGACTGTTTATTGTTTTGGGCTTTAGTTGATTTCCAAATAAGCTTCATGATGATTGAAATATTTTTTACAAAGCTACAGGCAGGAAGAATCGATTCCGCCACACTTTTGTGTGGGGAATAAAACTTTATTAAAAAATGTTGAAAGGGAAATTATTTAGAATAGTAACTTATGGGTAAGTTCCGCACGACCTGTCACTCCAAGCTTTGAATAAATGTTTTTCACATGAAATTTGAGTGTGTTCATACTGATGGCTAAAGTCTCACAGATTTGTTTGTACGAATCTCCAATAAATAATAATTGGCAGATTGCTTTTTCTTGATTAGTTAAATTAGCATCTAGCTTATCAAAATTAATTTCATTTTTTGTTTCGAGTCTTTGATGATTACTCCATGCAATTGTGATAGTCGTAAGCAATGTTTTTTCCTGAAAAGGTTTGACTAAATAACCATATGGACCTTGCTCCTGCGCTGCAGTCAAAGTAGCTGGATCCGAAAATGAGGTAAGAAAAATATAAGGTAAATTATATTTGCGATGAATCACTTCCGCCACCTCTATGCCACTTGGCCCGGTGCCTAAATGAATGTCGAGAATGATAAAGTTTGGATTAGTTGAGGTCAAAAGGTCGTATGCACGAATTGCATTTTTGGCATGACCGACTACTTGGAAACCTTCTTTTCGCAACAGCAGTTTTATATCAGTTGCAATGATTGGATCGTCTTCGATAATTAATATTCGTAATTCAGATTTTTCCATTACGCAGCTTTTTGATAAGTTTTGAAAACAGCTCTAACTTGTGTCCCCTCGTCATTAGAGATGTTTAATTCACCATCGAGTTTATCTACTAATGCATGAATTAATTCGAACCCATAGGAATTGCTATCCAAAATATTTTCAATTTTTTTAATGCCAACTCCATTGTCTTTTACTTCAAGAAGTAAAGTATTATTTTCTTCTTTTAAGATGACATGAATTTTTCCTGCATCATCATTAAAAGCATATTTTAAAGCGTTGGTGATGAGTTCATTCAAAATTAATCCAAGTGGAATAACTGTATCAACGTCCAAATTCAAATCGTCAATCTCAGCTATAATTTCAATATTTTCTTTGGAAATGTTATAAGTTGAAAAAAGATTATGAATGAGTTGCTCGAAGTATTTTTGAAAATTAATTGCTGTAAGTTGGTCTTGTTGATAGAGATCTTGATGAATAAGCGACATGGTTTGTACTCGACTTCGCCCTTCATTGAGGGCATCGACTGCTGCCTGATCAGTCAAGTTTCGCGACTGGATACTTAAGAGAGAAGAGATAACCTGCAAGTTGTTTTTTACTCGATGGTGAATTTCTTTGAGTAGAGTATCTTTCTCCTTAAGTGACTTTTGAATAACTTGGTTTTGATCTTCAATCTTATTTTTTTGTCGAAAAATTTGAAACAATAAAAATCCAAGTAGACCCAATGCTGCGATCAATCCAAAAATAATATTTCGTTGATTTGATAACCGAGTAGATTGAATTTCTTCTTGTAATTCTAGCGTAGTGATTTTTTGTTGAGTAACTAATTCCTTTTTCTCGAAATCATTTTCGAGGCGCATAGTAGTTAATGCTTCGGTATTTTGAGCATTTAAAATGGAATCCTTTAATTCATATGCTGTGGCTAGATATTTTAATGCTTTCTCTGAATCTTTAGTTTTTAAAATTTCATATAAACCTTCGTTGCTATTGTATTGTAATTGGACATCTCCCATGCTTTCTGCCAGATTTAAAGCTTGCTGAAAAAAAGATTTAGCAGTAATGCCATCGTTTAGATTTTGGTAACTCTTAGCCAATTCTTGTAAAATATAGGCTTCATCTTTTTTATTTTCAAACTCCCTCGCCAAAGCTAGCGCTTGCTCATTATAACTTATTGCTTGCTGATAGTTTCCTTTTAGATTGGCAATTTTTCCAATATTATTTAGAGAAGTTGATAGTGTCGAACGGATATCTAATGCTTCTTTTTTCGCAATACTTTTTTCTAAATAAAAAAGTGCACTATCCAATTGTTGAGCATCCATAAAAGCTACACCAATATTGTTTAATGCATTAGCAATCGAATTTTCCATGGGTACTTGTTGACTTCTTCGGAGATACTCTTTGTAGTTTGTAATTGCGTTGTTATAATCTTTTTGATCATGATAAACCCTACCAATATTATTGATAATAATTGCTTGCCCAACTTCATGACCCATTTTTTCAAAATAATCTTGTGCTTTCAAAAACACTTTCATTGCAGATTGGTAATCACCTTGAGCTTGATATATAAGCCCTAAGCCATTACGAATAGAACCTTTCGGGCCATCATTTTCTTGAGTATCAAAAATAGTTAAGGCCTCTTCAAGAACTTCTGTTGCTTTTTTTAAGTTGCCTTTTGCACGATATACCGTACCTAGGTTGGCTAAGGCACGAGCGTATATTTTTTCATCTTCTTCCTTGGTGATTTGTGATAGAATAGAATTATTAAAAAATTCCAATGAATCTAATTTTCCCAAATATTGATAAGACGCACCTAGGTAATGTAATCTGTTGAGTCGCTGTTTTTGAGTAGCTTGAGGAAGAATAGGTTGGAGGTCTTGAAGCAATTTGATGGTCTTACGTTGATCTTTTGAAAATAATAAATTAGCCACTTGAAGAGTACGAGAAATTTTAGCAGTATCGCTTTGCTCATTTTGCAAAAGAACTAACAGGCTATCAATATTATTGGATTGAGCGTTGACCAGAATTGGACTAGTCAACAAAAAGAAAAACATCGTTGTGATATATGAAGCCTTTTTTTTATACATAGATAGATTATTCTCAAAGTATTTTGTTTAAGAACAAAACCTTTATTCAATATAGAAAATAATCAGCATTTTAGGATATTTTTATTTCCAAAATAATCAATCATCCAACTCCTCCACCTCCACATCTCGCAACGAATCCTGCGCCACATTCCGCTTCACAAAACTACACCAAGGACAATTCTTCTCCCCACAACCCTCATAAAACTCATGCTTCATAATCCTCTCGTACGAAGTTTTAATCAAGCCTTTGACAATGTTCACATCCTCCGGCTGGAAATGTAATTGTTTTGTTATAAACTCTCCACGACTATTTGGATCGAGGTAAGAAATCTCTGCGGAGCGAACAAATTGCGCACTCTTTTTTTGAAATTCTTCAAATAAGATTTTGTAAAAAACGAGTTGTCGCCAGTAATTTCCACCTTCAGGTTTCGATGGAGTAGGAGGGCGCATTTTGGAATTGTCATGACTTCCCGTTTTGTAATCTACGACGTGAATAGCATCATTTGGATAAAAATCTAATCGGTCAATGATGCCTGTCAAAGGCACTCCCTCCATCTCAATATTTCGAACCACAAATTCAGTTTTGACTTCCTTCGGCCAATTAGAAATATGATGATTATAATAATTAGTTAAATTTTCTCTACCCATTTCCATACGTCGTTCAAATTCTTGATGGGTAAAATATCCACGTTGACGATTCATGTCTTCTTCAAAAAATTGAATAAAGAATTTGACTGAAGGAAATGTTTTTGATTGGGAAAATCGCATTTTATCAAATATCTTTTGCAAAGCATGATGCATGGCAGTTCCATAAGCTGCTGCCTCGGAAGAGGTAGTCGGAATGCGTAAAATATTTTCATAATAAAAACTCAAAGGACAACGAATAAATTGATTCAAACTTGAAACACTCATGGTGAAGTTTTCCAATAATTCATCAATTCTCGCTTTGTCCGTTTCTGGAATTCTAGGCGCTTCCGTTTCTTGTAACATTAAAATTTGGGCTTCCAAAAGGGAGGTTTTTTCCAGCTCTTTTTCCTCAATTTTTACCTTCGTATTTTCTGTTATCTCATCCACGAAAATAGTATGCTGCAAGGCTTTCCCTTTTTGATCTTTTTGAGAAAAAGAAATATGTAATTGCTCCTTGGCTCTCGTCATTGCTACATAAAATAGTCGCCGCTTCGATTCCAAAGCATCTTCCTCACCCGAAAAGGTTAAGGTATCAGGTAGTGGAAAACGATACGAACTACTACTATTCGATGGCTCCCAATTATCCTTCACCGCATCCAAAATAAATACTTTTTGAAACTCCAAGCCTTTCGAACTATGAGCAGTCATCAAGTTGACGCCATCGTCAGTAACCACATTTTTATTCACGCCAATTGCCAATCGATTGTCGTCCATATTTTTTAAAATATCCAATAAGCGTTGCAATGAAATTCGAGGGTTTCGATCTGTTTCTGTTTTTACAAAATCCAAAAAAGTAGCGAGTACTTGCACCTGCCATTCTTTGTCTTCTTGCGCCAAAATATGTTGGAGTAAACCGCTGCGATTGACCATTTTTTCAGTCAAAGCCAACAAAGTAAGATTGATATAATCGCCAATTAATTGATTAATTAATTTTGAAAATGCAGAAACCGTAGCTGGACTTTCCAAGTCCAGTCGATAAGTCTTTTTCGAATCTCCAACTAAGTCTCGCCACATTGGTTTTTTCTCCTGCTTCGCCACATAAAAACTCAGCTTCGCTAAATCTTGCGATGGAATATTTAAAAAATCAAAGTGCATAATTTTAAATAAAAGATGCTCTCCGCTAAAAGGGCGAGTATATTCCAATGAAATATATTCGAGAAAAAGGCGCAGGTTTTGAATCATCGGCTGTTCCAAAATATTGACACTTCTTCGAGTATTATAAGGTATTCCCTTTTTTTCTAACAATGAAATTACATTTTTTCCTTGTTTATGTTTGGCAAAAATAATGGCGACTTCATTGAGTGGGAAATTATCTTTTCGAAGTTGCTCAATTTGGGCAACGATGTCAGCATCTTCATGAGCCCGATTTGGGTAGGCGATAATTTGAGGGAGTATTTTAGTTTTGGCAAAAGCTTTATTTTTTGCTTTTAGATTTTTTTCTAAACCTTCCAAAACCGAGACGGCACGATGCTCATTTTTATCAATCAAAACTTTTGAACTATCTAAAATTTTCTGCGAAGACCGATAATTATCTTCCAACAAAACTAACGTCAAATCCTCTTGGAAATCATCATGAAAGTCCAATAAATTTTTTAGTCTAGCCCCTTGAAATTCAAAAATAGATTGATCATCATCACCGACGATAAAGACATTTGGATTATCCCAATATTCAATCAGTTTATGCAAAATCGCATTTTGCGAACCATTCGTATCTTGATATTCATCTACCAAAAAATACAAATATTGCTCTTGATAATTTCGGAGTAAAGCTTCATTTCGTTCGAACTCTCTTAGCACCCAAAGGATCATATCTGCAAAGTCATAACGCCGAGCTTGGTGCATCGCTGCATTATAATTTGGAAACAAATAAGCAGCAGCTCGCAGGCGTTCCATACGTTCCACTTGCTCGTCAATTTTCGCTTGTTTTAAATCTCCTTTGACCGCATCTTTCGTTTTTCTTTGATAAATATATTCAGGACGAGAAGGCAAATCGGAAAGGTACTCGTCAATTTTTTCATTAACATAATTGACCGTCCAGGCTTCTGATTTCATGCGTTGAAACAAATCGTAAAGTTGACTTTCGTAAAAATACCGATCTCGTTTTCCTTGCTTCAAGGGATGATTTTGAGGTAAGCCATCAATCAATTTTCTAATGATTTCCACTCGCTCCAATTCACTCAATGGCTCCAAATCATGGCGACCAAAAAGCTCCATTCGCTCCTTGATTATTTTATTGCAAAAAGAATGAAACGTAAAAATATGTACCCGATGCGCCTCTGGACCAATCAATTCCAACAGCCGCTCTCGCATGGCATAAACTCCCGCATCCGTAAAGGTCAAACATAAGATATTATGAGGTTGCGTATCAGTTTCTAAAAGTATATTTCCGATGCGCGAAGTGAGGATATGCGTCTTGCCCGTACCGGGACCAGCGATCACAAGGACTGGGCCGTCGATTTGTTCGACCGCTTCTTTTTGAGCAGGGTTAAGCCTTTTTAATTCTTTTGCAAAAGCTTTGTTATAATCTTTTCTTTCGAGCTGTTTTTTTGCCATTGTCGTTTTTTAGTAATGAGCTATGAGTGATAAGTGATGAGTCCCAATAGTCAAAACTCATCACTTATCACTCATAGCTCATCACTCTTTATATCTTATTTTAAATTTACTCAAGTCTGGTTTCACCTTTCTCTCTCGTTGGACTTCATAGTCATAAATCACCTTTCCTAATTTAGACAAAAACGGTAATCCAATTGTTTCATACTCATAATTATCATCATTAAAAATTTGGTTTTCATTGACCGAAATGGTTGCCGTCAAAAAGAATTCAATTCCTTTTTCCAAGTCAACGATGTACGAAACATCAGTCAGATATCCGTACGCCCAACCTACTTTATTAAAGATACGAATGTGGTCAGGAATCCTTTCTTTTTTATCTCCATAAATAAAAAACTTTACGTAAGAATCATATTCTTCCTCCGTGTATTTTGGAAATTTACTTTCTCTCGGACGCATCGACATGACTTTATATAAAAATTGATAATCGTCCTCTGTGAAGTCAAAACGCTGATGTTCAGGAGTTGCTTCTGGAAATATGACCGCTTGCAACATCGCACTCATGTCCTCGATGCTAAATCTATTTTTTCTAGAAAAATCCTTTGGCTCATTGATTAACTTTCCATCAGACATATAGCCTTTTCCTTTTTGTAAAGCATTTATCGGAGACATTACTTGAGCAGTTTTTGCATAAGCTTCAGGTTGTTGATAAAGTATGGTATCCATTCCATAAAAAGTAAAAGGATTGGTGTATCGATTGCCTTCTTCATCGAATGGAAAACCACTTGGCCCAATGCGATGTACGATCTGAGTATTTTCAAATCCTTTCTTTTTTAATGTCTCATTAAAATATTCTTGTCCTAAAAATTCGTAGAGCCGATTGTTCGCATCGTTGTCGCTGACGAGAAATATTTTTTTGGCAAAATGAGCAATACTTGCTCGTCCATTTTGGGAAGTGGAATCACCTCGCAGGGGAACTTGGGGAGGACGAATAGAATCAATTTGCAATTCAGAATATTTGTCTAAACCATCTTTTTTTAATCGATTTATTTTTTCCAAAGCGAAAAAAGCAGCTGGCATTTTTACGGTACTTGCTGGATAGAAATATTGATTTTTATCTACATTAAATTTATAAGTTGTAAATGTAGGAATATTACCTGCCTGACCAGAAGGCAGATTATTATCTCGATCAATTTGGGTGTAGAGGATTTGTAATTCGAATTTTTCTGGGTTCTTAGCAGGTGCTCCGAGTTCTTTTTTGTTCTCGGAAATGAGTCGTTGGAGGATATCTTTTTCTTCTGTTGGTTGGCAGGAGAAAAATAGGATAGTGCAAAAGAGGAAGATATTTTTCATGTGTTTTATTTTTTGCCACAGACTGATGATGACTTTTTTTATGACCTTTCACAGACCTCTGTGTAAAGTCATAAAAAAGTCAGCGGCGAAAATTAAAATTTAATATTCGAACATTTAAAATGCCCCTTCGGACATGCCTTAAATCCATGCAATCCACAAGGACGACAATCCAGTTTTTCTTTTGTCTCCAAAACCCTTCGTACAGAACTCAAAGGCGTAAACCCAAAACTCGGAACTGTCGAGCAAAAAACTCCTGTGACCGGCGCATTCATCGCCGATGCCAAATGCAAAGGCGCTGAATCATTCACATAATTCATTTTCGCATCTCGCATCAAAGCAGCCGATTCTAGCAGATTTAATTTACCTGCTAAATTATGAATTTTTGTATGATTACTCTTGGTTTTTATATTTTCGCAAGCCTCAAAATCTGACGGTGCGCCAAGGAGATAAATATCTTGTTGAGTAGGTAGTTTATCAATTAATTCTAACCACTTTTCCGCAGGCAATTGTTTAGTAAACCAGACTGAAGTTGGGGCAATGCAAACGTATCGATTTTCTTTTTTTACCTTTTGAAAATTGGCTTCGCTTGGATATAATTTTGGAAGCGCAGGTTGATCATTAGTCAAGTGTTTGATCAATTCATGGTTGCGCTGAACTTCGTGCGTAAATTGTTGACTATCAGCGATTTGGTGTTTTATTTTTTTTGTAAAAAAAATGGAGAGAGGGTTTTTATCAAAGCCAATTTTTTCTTTTCCATTAGAAAATGCAGTTAAAATTCCTGTACTCAAAAAACGTTGACAATTAATGACAAGGTCATATTTATTATGCCTAATTTTTTGCAGTGTTGAGAAAAGGTTTTTCGTTTTATTTTGTTTTTTATTCCAGATTAAAATTTCATGGAGAAAAGGATGATTTTTGAGCAAGGCTTCATTTCCTTTTCGGAGTAAAAAAACCAATTTTGCCTCAGGGAATTGGTGATGCAATTTTTCGATAATTGGCGTCGCTAAAATAACATCACCAATAAATGCCGTTTGAATAATGAGGATTTTTTTCATAAAATTTTAATGTATTTGCAAAGATACTTTTGAAATGCAAAAAAAAGAATGGATTTTATTGGCTTTCATTTTTTGTCATCTTTCGATGCAAGGACAAATTGATTGGGTTGACAATTTGGGAGGTCGAATTGGAGCAGTTTTTCAATTTGGGAAACCAGTCAACAGAATCGGTTTAGTCACTACAGTTTTTTATCATTATGATTTTATTGAATTAGATTTGGAATGGAGAGGGCACTATAATTTTTCGAACTACGGTCCACCTCTGAAAGGTTGGGAAAACCAATTCACACCGGGGATAACTTTTGCTTTTGGAAATAAAGATACTTTAACCACACCTTTTGCTATGCCTTTTTTTCAGCATACAGGTCGAAGATTTTCAGCTAATTACGCTTTACATTTTTATAAAGATCAAATTGAAACGTCTCAACGATCTGGAACAATTGCTTTGCAGTTTGACCGTGTACATATTGTTATGGAAAATGATGTTTTGGGTAGTTTTCGAGGAGGTGATGAATTTCGGACAGGTGCATTTTCGATTTTTTATCAAAAAGATAATTGGTTGTATGAGTTGAAAAATGTTCTTTGGACTGGTAAGACAAATGGAGTAGGAACTCAAACATTTCGAGAAACCAATTACCCTTGTCGATTTGGATACCGAGATATTTGTGGAGCAAAATATGGACGATTTTCGCATGGAATTTTGGCAGGACAAGTTCATCGAGTATTGGATTATGGTCAAATTGTCCAAGTAGGAATAGGCATTGACTCAGAGCGTGTCCGAAATTTTGTTCAAAATAAGCTAATTCATGATATGTATTTTTTTCCATCTTCTTGGACAAATGTTCAAAATTTGCATATTCCCATGTTGGATGAAAATGGTGATGCATTTACTTATCAAGTTGGTCAAAAAATTAAACCAGCTTCTTGGTATTTAAACTTTGCCTTGAATGGCGACAGTTTTTATTAGAATGAGAGATGAAAATGCAAGATACTTTGATGAGGGCGTAAAATTATCAAATCGAATAAGTTCAAGTAGGTCATGATTATTCTGAAATAAAAGTACAGCTAAGTGTACCTGATGTATATTTTATGCGTAAAAAATACATTGAAATAGTTGAAAGGATTGAATTGAAGAGGATTAATAGTAATATGAATTTTAACATTTAAGCCTATTTTTTTTATATTACAGTCTAATATTACAGATATTTATTACAATCAAATCAAATACAATAACTTCCGAACATTTACCCTGATTATTGATTTTAAATAAAACGATTATGTCAAAAAAAGACAACTCTCAAAATGCAAACGGTGCAACCCTTGGTGAAATAAGCACGATTAGGGACATCTTGATGGGACAACATATCAATGATTTTGAATCTAAATTTGAATCCCTACAACAGCAATTAGAAAAAGTAGAAGCGAAATTATCCGATAAGATCAAAGATCTTGCAGCCACAACCAAAGCCCAACAAAAAGAAATGGAGAAAGATACTTCTGCTCGTCTTGCTAGTTTGCAAAGTGAAACAGAAGGCCGCATGGCGCAAATAGAAAGCTCTTTGCGAGATGGTTTGGCTGACCTGCAACAGCAGATGGAGGACTCTAGTCTGAATGATAAAGAGAGAATTGGAAAATTATTGATGGAAGCAGGGAATGCTTTGATGAAACCTTAAAGTTGAAATGCCTAGATTCTTTTAATGAGTACTCAAAATCAAAATAGCAGTAAGGATGAAGCAGAGTTGTTTGCACAACTCAAGAGTATTCTATTGAAAGATGAGCGGCAGGAAATTAAAAAAGTCCAAGAAACAATTTATACACAAGAGAATCTTTCGAAAGAAATTTCTCCAATTGTAGAGGAGCATATTGAATTTTTGAAAAAAAATTTCCCCTTTGAATTTAAAGTAGTCGTGGATAAAATGATTACTAAAAAAATTCAAGATTCGCGCGATGAAATCGTCAATGCAATCTACCCAGAGGTAGGGAAGATGATCAAGAAATATGTTAACCATCAAATCCAACTATTGAAAGAGGGAATTGAGAATCAAATCAAAAGAACATTCAATAGAAAAAGTTTTTGGGGAAAAGTGAAAGCTCGATTTGGTTGGCAAAAGACGAGTGATGAAATTTTTCAAAGCTTGAATAAACCGGTGATTGAAGAAATTTTTATCATCCAAAAAGGTTCAGGCTTGTTGGTCGGTAGTGCGACTCGAAATGATTTGGTTGATCAAGATGTGGCAGCAGGAATGTTGACTGCGATTAAGTCATTTGTGGAAGATGCATTTGGCAAAGGGAATGAAGAGGTAGAGACGATTGAATATGGTTCTTACCGAATTGTCCTCCAAGGTTTTCCATCATGGTACATGGCGACAGCTTTGAGTGGAACACTTACCTCCAAAGAAAAAGATGAATTGTCTAATCAAATTTTGGATTTTGCAAGTAGTGAAATGCCATCACAATTATATGAAATTAATAGTCAAGTGCAAGAAGCAATATCTTTGAAACTAGAGAACTTTTTTATCAAAGAAAAAGCTTTGCAAGAATAAAAGCTAAGAGCATCTAAATTGAAAAACATCCTCCTTTTTATAAAAATAGAATAAATGACAAGTAAAAAAGTGATATTGGCAGGTAGTTTCGGAGTTGGAAAAACTTCGTTATTCAACCAGTTTATTTACAATAAGTTTGATGACAAATATTTGACCACCATCGGCGTCAAAGTGAACAAAAAAGTAGTCAACATTGATGGACGTGAACTCTCCATTTTACTTTGGGATATCGCAGGAGAAGTTTCTCAAGACAAAGTTCCCGTGACTTATTTTTTAGGCGCGAGTGGAGTTATTTATGTTTTTGATTTAAGTCGACCAACGACCTACAAAAATATTGATGACGATATCGAATACCTAAAAGGGATTTTAGACGGAGGTGTAATAAGAATTGTGGGTAACAAAAAAGACTTAATAAGTGACGAACAATTAGAAAATATCAGAGAGCAATTAGTATTGCCTTTTGATATTACCACAAGTGCTAAAACAGGAGAGAATGTTGAAGAACTATTTTATGACATTGGAAAAGCTTTATTAGACTAAAGCTTATAATCACCGTATACCTTGCTATCAAATAACAATTCTAATCATCATCTTTTTCGACAAATTATTATCCTCGATGAGCAGGTAGAATTTGTCGGGAGTGACGATCATTTATTTTCTACTGAAAAACTTAAGCATATTTCAGTTGCTAGATGGTTTCCATTTATAGAGAGCATTCATGATACCCTGAAGGAAATGAAAGTAACGGATGAGGAAGTTTCTTTTTCAAGGATCGAATCTCCGGCAGAATTTCTCCCTGGAAGTTATGATTTTTCTTTTTTTAAAATTGAAAAAGAAGGACGCCAATACATTAGATGGAGCATTTATGACTACACCAATGTTTATACTTACCTCACCAAGTATCAACAATTGAAGAATGAAAAAGATATTTATCGACAAAAATTAGAATATCGAGATCGACAACTCAAAGACATTAAAGATTTTTTCTAAAAGCTTCCTCTGTTGATTTTTCTAAAAAGAATATTTCCTCCAAATCAATCGAATCAAAACTGTCATTTGTACGTTATTTTTTGTAAATTAAATAGCGCATTTCTGTATATTCACAATACTTATTTATATTCATCTGTTCTAACTTTTGAACAAGGACAAATTTAGAATGTTACCTAATCATCGATGTCTATTTTAATTCAAAACTATTCCTATGAAAAAGATATTTATTTTCATTTTTTCTCTTCTCCTTTTGCCCTCCTTTTTGATGGCACAAAGTTCCCGTCAATTTGACGAAAGGGATAACAAAGGAATTGTTTACAATAAAGAATTCACGATGGATGCTCGATTGCATACCTATGGATTTGCGTTGGCTGCCAATTGGACGAATATTAAAACTTATTATAAATCCACTTATTTTCAATTGGAAATAGGTGAATTGAAGCATCAAAAAGATTTTCGACAGAACAGCGATAATCAAATTTTGAATCAAGGTTCTCCGCAATCGTTTATTTTAGGAAAACAAAATAATTTATTCGTTGTCCGAGCAGGTTACGGAAAAAAGAGATATTTATCAGAAAAGGCAAAACGGAAAGGAGTTGCGATTGGCTTTAATTATGAAGGAGGAGTAACTTTAGGTTTACTCAAACCATATTATTTAGATATCAAACAAACTGACCAACCTGATTTCCCTACTCGACCAGAAAAATATGATCCTGAAAATCCTTGTAGTTTTCTAAATCTAAATGGGGCTGTTTATGGATCAAGTGGATTTTTTAAAGGAATAGGTGAGGTGAAACCATTGCCTGGAGTTCATGTGAAAGCAGGGGTTCATTTTGATTGGGGAGCATTTGATGAATTTGTCAAAGCGATTGAAGTAGGTGTTGCGGCAGATGTCTTTTACAAGCGAGCACCTATCTTGATTCATATAGATGAGGAAACTGCGAATATAATGAATGTGAGGTGTCCTCACCCGTCTGGGGCTTATGTAGAACAAGCTAATCCGAATCGGCCATTTTTTATCAATCTTTATGTAACTTTACATTTAGGAAAAAGATGGTAAACCGAATTGATTTTTAATTGTTAAACTGAGATATGAGTCTCAACCAAAATCCGAAATTTTCCTTGAGAGTTTCGGATTTTGTTTTACGTAGCTACTGACTTTAGTCGGTTGCAAAAATGAATAGAAAATGATAGAACTACCAATCATCAATAAAAATGAAAAAGAACCTCGCAAAAAGAAACCAGATTGGTTGCGAGTAAAATTACCCATCGGAGAAGACTTCAAAAGAGTGCGAAGATTGGTCGATGAATATAAATTGCATACCATTTGCGAAAGTGGAAGTTGCCCAAATATGGGTGAGTGCTGGGGTGCTGGAACTGCGACTTTTATGATTTTGGGAAATACCTGTACTCGATCTTGTTCCTTTTGTGCAGTCAAAACTGGGCGACCACCTGAGTACGATGAAGATGAGCCACGTCGAGTAGCTGAAGCGATCAAATTGATGCAAGTCAAGCATGCGGTACTTACTTCCGTGAATCGAGATGAACGAAAAGATCGAGGTGCTGAAATTTGGTATCAAACGGTAAAGTTGACCAAGGAAATGTCTCCTGCGACAACTATCGAAACATTGATTCCTGATGTTCGAGCAACTTGGGATGCTTTGGCAAGAATGGTTGAAGGTGGTCAAGAAGTAGTTTCTCACAATATGGAAACGGTCGAAAGTTTATATCGAAAAATTCGACCGCAAGCTAAATATGCTCGAAGCCTCGAACAAATTAAAAGAACCAAAGCAATGGGACATCGAACCAAATCAGGTGTCATGGTGGGTCTTGGTGAAACGAAAGATCAGATGCTAAAAATCATGGATGATTTAGTGGAACACGGATGCGATGTATTGACCATTGGGCAATACTTGCAACCAACAAAAATGCATGTGGAAGTGGCGGAGTTTGTTCATCCTGATGTTTTTGCGATGTACAAAGAAGAAGGATTAAAGAGAGGTTTTGATTTTGTGGAGAGTGGACCTTTGGTGAGATCAAGTTATCATGCGGAAAGACACCTCTAACATAACTACTAACCTTATTTGATAAAAAATGCCCTGATAGTTTTGTAAAACTGTCAGGGCATTTTCTTTTTTTATAAATCTTCTGAAAAATAATAAGCTAAGAATACCTTGTTATTTTTAGTCTCTAATCGTTCAATACTGAATTTTTGAGTAGTTGGGTTTTCGCTTAAAATGAATTCATTTCCAACTGTGAAGGGACCAATTTGTTCGACTGCCATTTTTAAAGGAGGAAGTTTGCTTTTAAGGTCAAAAGGTGGTTTACTCATTTTGCTAGTCATTTCAATCAATTCTAAGACTTTTGCAGAAACAGCTTTTTCGTTTGAAATATCCAAATCACTAGCTGGCAAGAAATAAGAATAAGTCAAAACAATAGAATTACAACCTTTGGAAGTCACATCTAATTTGTATCCATTTTCCAAAAACATCGTTTCTTTTCCATAACCTTGTTGTGAATTTAATTTAAATTCATAGCCATTCACTTGGTGCTCTTTGATAATTGTAGAACTAGGAATGGTTCGGCTACAATTGTTGGCAGCCCAATAATCGACTCCCTCTTTTTGGCTAGGAAAAGGAATATCTTTGGATAATTTTTTAGGTTGAGGTTGAAGTTGAGGTTCAGGTTGGGATTGAAGCGTTTCGACCGCTGGTTTTTCTTCATTTGCAGTTTTTGGAGCATTATTTTCACACCCCAAAAAAGGCAATAAAAAGAGGGAAAGTAGAATTTTATAATTATTCATGTTGTCTTTTTTTATAATTAGACTGAGATTTTGAAGAAATCAAATTTCATAAAAAATTGCCAAAACCTAGAATAGATTGAGTGTTAATTACTCAATCAACAAATTTGTTTATATTTGGAAAAAGAAACTTAAAAAGAACCTATGATATTTAATCTAAGCAAGCAGAATTCAATAGCTAACAAGTATATCGCAGAATTACGAGATGTGAATATTCAGAAAGATCGGATGCGTTTTCGTAAAAATATGGAGCGAGTAGGAGAAATATTGGCCTACGAGATTAGTAAAACGTTGAAGTACGAAGAGCGAGAAGTAGAAACACCTTTGGGAATAGCTACCGTCCAATTACCTTCGCAAAGAATAGTCCTTGGAACCATTTTAAGAGCAGGACTTCCGATGCATCAAGGAGCATTGAATGTATTTGAGGAAGCAGACAATGCATTTATTTCTGCCTACCGAATGCATCACAAAGATGGTACTTTTGAAATAAATATTGAATATACTTCTTGTCCGAATTTGGATGATTGTATTTTGATATTGTGTGATCCAATGCTGGCGACAGGTGCGTCGATGGATCTAGCGATTAATGAATTAAAAGAGTATGGAAAACCTGACGCAATTCATCTAATGACTGCGGTAGCTTCCACTTATGGAATTAGTCACATCAAACGATTGAATCCTAATGTGAAATTATGGATTGGAGCAGAAGACGATGAGTTAACGGCAAAGTCGTACATTGTGCCTGGTTTGGGTGATGCGGGAGATTTAAGTTATGGAAGTAAAATGCAAGATTGATTCTTTTTCAAATACATATAAAATCTAACTTTAATAACGTTAAACTTTTTTTTAACTTTCCCCTTTTTTCTCGTGTTAGACAAATTGACTTGAAGCAAAAGGTTGTGTCCAAAAACCATAAATAGAGACATACATTCGTATTAAAACTTAATGATGAAATCACTTACACCAGAGCTTATATTTGGGGTTGTAGCTTTATATTTTTTAGTCTTAATGGCCATTTCTTATTTCACAGGTAAGGACGCCAACAATGCCGATTTTTTTCTTGCCAATCGAAAATCACCTTGGTATTTAGTAGCATTTGGAATGATCGGAGCATCGCTTTCGGGAGTTACATTTATTTCTCTTCCTGGCGCTGTTGGCGCTGGAGGTGGCAATCAAGCCTTTTCTTATATGCAAATGGTATTTGGATATTTGGTCGGCTATGCGGTGATTGCTTTGGTGCTTTTGCCTTTGTACTATAGAATGAATTTGACCTCGATTTATGGCTATTTAGAGGAACGTTTTGGGAAATGGTCTTATAAAACAGGGGCGTTTTATTTCTTATTATCAAGAGTAATAGGAGCTTCACTTCGTTTATTTTTGGTAGCCATAGTTTTCCTTAAAATTACGGATGGGTTTGACATGGAAGTCCCTTTTTGGTTGGTAGTAGCAGTTACAATTTTACTAATTTGGATTTATACGTTTAAAGGTGGAATTCGAACAATTGTATGGACAGATACTTTGCAGACTTTCTTCATGCTGACGTCGGTTGTGCTGACGATCTTTGCAATAGGGAATGCTTTGGATAAAAATGTAGGTGATTTGGTGGGAACGATCCAGCAAAGCGAATATAGCCAAATGTTTTTCTTCGACAACTTCATGACGGACTCTAATAATTTTTTCAAACAATTTATCTCAGGTGCATTGATAGCAATAGTGATGACTGGATTGGATCAAGATATGATGCAAAAGAACTTGAGCTGTCGAACTTTAAAAGATGCACAGAAAAATGTTTTTGTATTTAGTGTGATTTTAGTTTTTGTAAATATGTTGTTTTTAGGATTGGGAGCATTGCTTTACATCTATGCATTGACGGTAGGAATCGAAATTCCAGAACGATCAGATCAACTTTTCGCAGCTATTGCTTTGGATCATTTATCGCCTGCGATAGGCATTATATTTATTTTAGGATTGATTGCAGCAGCATATTCAAGCGCGGATTCTGCGTTGACTGCTTTAACGACTTCTTTTTGTGTGGATTTTTTGGATATGGAGAAAAATGAAAAAACGGAAGTAGAAAATAAAAAAACGAGGTTTGCGGTTCACATAGGATTTTCAGTTTTATTATTTTTAGTCATCATTGCTTCGTATTATTTGACGGACAAACCAGTTATTAATAATTTGTTTGCGGCAGCGGGTTATACCTATGGTCCTTTGTTAGGCTTATTTACATTTGGTTTATTTTCCAAATCAAAAATTCAGGATGGTTGGATGGTTCCCGTGATTTGTGTGGTAGCTCCTTTGATCACTTATTTTTTACAAGTCAATAAATTATTTATTGGTTTTGAATTAGGTTTTTTGAATATTGGGTTGAATGGCATTTTGACCTTTTTAGGTTTGCTTGCAATTTCGTATTGGGAGCCGAAGTTGGAAGGGGAAACGGAAATGCCTTCGTGGGAAGTGGGGGATGACGAGGAGATTTTAGATAATTAATTTTTTAGGAAAAAATAAAAAAGAGAAGCCCTCGAAG
>CAYGRM010000045.1:0-25811 GCA_964352225.1 uncultured Saprospiraceae bacterium
TCCCCAAGGAAAAGGGGAGGTTAGTAATAAAATGATCAGTATGATTTTGTTTTTTCTCCAAAAAAGGTGGACGTTTTCTTTGAGCGTGTTGGTATTTTCTACCAGCAAATCTTCTTTCAACAAATCATTTTTGTTTAATTCTCTTCTTGTACTTTCTACATCTATTTTTGATAAAATGTATTTTGGATACCTCACTTTTGAATGAACTAGACTTGCTAATTGTCGGTGAGTAAGTTCTTTTATTTTCCAAAAATCCTCTTCGTCAAGGACTGATTTATCCTCATTTTTCATGATAAAAACAAAGCATTTCATTTTCGAAATGTCTTATCTTTTTCATTTCTTGTTTTTTCTCATCAAATTTAAAATATCAGACAGCATAAAGTGACCTTTAAAGCATCTTTATTTTGACCATAATTTATGGAATAAATTCAAAAGAAATCCCCGTTTTTAGGGGGATATGTTATTTCTAGGTTCATTTAAATATAAGTTTACTCCTACTAAATCAAAAATTATTGAAGACTTCGTCTAATTTAGAGCATTTTTTTAGGTTAAATAAATCGAAAAAAGGAGTTGATTCTTGTATTTTTATGAATTGTTAACTTACCAATTTTGACCAGCACAATGTTTCAAATGATCAACATGGAAAAATTTTACTGTTTTTGGAAACCGTTTATTTCTTTTTCTCAAATCTTAGGACTACTGTTATTGACTTGCACTCTCCAAGCTCAGATAGAAGTTTCGGGAGGAAATCAAAATCCTTGGACTCCACAAAATTTAATTCAAAATGTATTTCTTGGCGATGGGGTAGAAGTATCTAATATCACCTACAATGGTGATAATGCTTCGGTAGGATATTTCCAAAATGGATTAGCTGATGTAGGTTTGGAAAGAGGAATTATTATGGCTTCTGGTCATGCTATTGGAGCTCTTGGTCCGAATGATGCTGGAAGTAACTCGGAAGGACCAGTTAATAGTAGTGCGACTTGCCCAGAATTGGCACAGTTGACTACCTCTGCACTAAATGATGTGGCGACGTATTCGATTACTTTTACACCAGTAAGTGATACGTTAAGATTTCGATATGTTTTTGCATCAGAGGAATATCCAGAATATGCTTGTTCAAGTTTTAATGATGTATTTGGATTTTTTATATCTGGACCAAATCCTAATGGGGGGACATATGTTACAGAAAATATTGCCTTGATTCCAGATCCGGCAGATCCAACAGGTTTTACCTTTACCAATAATCCAGTAACTATCAATAATGTAAATGGGAATGGGTTTAATCCTGGTGCAGGTTGTAATTTTGATTATGCGACCTATTACAATAGTAATGCAGGGAGCACGACTTTACAATATGATGGATATTTAGATGTATTTACTGCTCAAGCGGTTGTAATACCTTGTGAAACTTATACGATTAAATTGGCTGTAGCAGATGCTGGTGATAGTGCTTTTGATACAGCAGTATTTTTGGAAGCAAAAAGTTTTGGAACTGGAAAATTAGAAGTAACTGCTTCGACCGTAAGTTTGGATGGAACCTTGGTGGAAGGATGTGCGGATGGAGAACTTTGTTTTGAAATTCCGAATGAAGCGGAGTCTGATGTCTTTTTAGATTATACTTTAATTGGTTCTGCTATTAACGGAGTTGATTATGAAACTATTCCATTGGATTTATTTATAGCAGCTGGAGATAGTATAGTTTGTTTTCCAATTATTCCAATTGAAGATGGAATCATGGAAGGAATTGATTCTTTGGGAGTTGATGTTCAGATTGATCCATGTAATCGAGATACGTTTTGGATTTATATAAAAGACGCAGAATTGCCTGAGTTGGAATTGCAGAATGATACGATGATTTGTAAAGGTGATTCCGTTTATATTGACGGAACTTTAGATATTATTTTGCCAATACCTCCTTCCTTTTCAAATACAACTACCTACCCAATTGCACCTACGAATACACCTGTTTATTCAGATATATTTGTGTCAGGGGTTTTTCCGATACAATTACAAGAAGGGGTAATAAAACAGGTATGCATAGATAGTATTGAGCATAAATGGGATGATGATTTAGATATATTTTTATTTGCACCTGGTGGGCAGTTTATAGAATTATCAACGGATAATGGAGCGAATGGAGATAACTATATAGGAACTTGTTTTACACCAAGTTCAACGAATGAGATCAATGTTGGGCCTAATAATCAGGCGCCAGCATCAGCTGCGCCATTTACAGGGACGTATACTCCAGAAGGACTTTTCCCAGATTTATGGGATGGAGAAAGTCCTACAAATGGAACATGGAGATTATTCTTGTTAGATGATTCGAATGGATTTGCGGGAGAGCTGAATGGCTGGTCGATTTGTTTTGAACCACTTTACCAGTTGAGTTATAGTTGGTCGCCAGCAGCTGGATTGAGTTGCGCTGATTGTCCTGATCCTTGGGCACAACCTGACACGACGACGACTTATGTTTTGACAGTAACAGATACTTATGGGTGTTCTACCCAGGATTCAATTACGATAACTGTGGAAGATATTTTGCCTGCACCAATGGTAGATTGTGGAACGATCACCGCTAACTCCATTACTTTTACTTGGAATGATGTCGGAGGTGCTACAGGTGGTTATCAAGTGAATGTAAATGGTACAGGATGGGTTCCTGCTAATGGAACTTTGTCGCATACTGTTTCTGGTTTAGCATTAAATCAAACTGTAACGATTGAAGTTCAAGGAATTGCAGATTGTAATGGAGAAATAGGAACGGTAATTTGTATGACGCCAGATTGTCCTGCGCCGTCAGGATTAATTTCCAATGTGATTGATAATAATTGTTTTGGAGAAACTCTTGGTTCGGCAACCATCACGGGAACTGGAGCCAATCCACCATTTACTTATTCATTGGATGGAGCAATTGATGCAGATGGAATTTTGACTGATTTACCGGCTGGAAATTATACCGTTTTAGTGATTGATAATGTGAACTGTTCAGTTGGAGTTGATTTTACCATAGATGAACCAGATTCATTAGCTTCTGTTGATGCAGTTATTAATGATATTAGTTGTAATGGATTGTCAGATGGAGAAGGAACGATCACCGTTGCTGGAGGAACATATCCTTATGATTACTTATGGAGCAATGGCAGTACCGATTCGATTGCGACAGGTTTAGTGTTAGGTGAAAATTATGTGACGATTACAGATGCCAATGGATGTGAAACTTTTGATACCCTAGAAATTATTCAACCTGATATTTTAACCGTTTCCATTACTGCTGATTCAATTAATTGTTTTGGCGGAACAGATGGAAATGCAATTGCGACTCCTGTTGGTGGAACGCCAGATCAAAATGGAGATTACACTTACCTATGGAGTGATATGCAAAATGACGGAGTGGCGAATAATTTAAGTGCTCAAACTTATACAGTTTTAGTAACTGATGCAAATGGTTGTACCGCTTCCGCTTCTGTTACTATGGAAGAATATGATGCACTTGATTTGTCATTAACCTCATCGACACTCGCTTCCTGTAATGGAGTGCAAGATGGGACGGCAACCATTGAACCATCAGGTGGAGCAGGAGGATATACTTATGCATGGCAGGTTTTAGGAAATCAAACCACCCAAACAGCAGTTGGTTTGACCGTTGGAACTTATACAGTTGTAGTGACAGATCAGTTAGGTTGTACCGCTTCGACGACTGTAGTTGTGGATTCACCCAATCAGATTGTGGCAGGATTCAATAGTACACCTGCATTCTGTTATGATTCAGCGGATGGTCAAGTTACCGTAAATGTTTCGGGAGGAACGCCTGATCCGAACTTGCCAGAAGGATATACTTTTGATTGGAGTGTGGCAGGAGGAAATGGAAGTATGCATTCTAATTTGCCAGCAGGGACACATTTCGTGACCATTACAGATTTGAATAATTGTTTTGAAGTGTTAGAAGTAGAGGTTTTTGCTCCAGAGGAAATCGTTTTATCCATGGCATCTACTGATGTGAATTGTGGAAATGGAAGTGATGGAGATGCAACGGTAACTGTCACTTCAGGAGGTGCAGGAGGATTTATGTATCAATGGAGTGGTGGAACCAATCCAACCAATTCGACCGTAACAGATTTAACTGTAGGTTGGGTTTATGTGACTGTTGAAGATGCCAATGGATGTGCCGCAACAGATAGTATTTTATTGACCTCGCCAGATGCAATCGTTTTAGATGCTGATTTTGTGGCAGTTGATTGTAATGGAACTAATACGGGAACAGCAACGGTGCTTCCTTCAAATGGTGCAGGTGGTTTTACTTACCAATGGGATGCTAATGCCAATAACCAAACTACTGCAACTGCTATTGATTTGCCAGCGGGAACTTATCAAGTAACCGTAACAGATGCAAATATGTGTACCGAAACGATTGAAGTTGAAGTAACTGAACCAACAATTTTGGCAACTTCAATTTCTGGAAATGATGCTTCTTGTTTTGGAGATGCTAATGGGAATAGTACCGTAGTTCCAGATGGGGGAACTTTAGATTATACTTATGTATGGAGTAATGGAAGTGCTAATGCCATGGCTGATGGATTGGAAGCGCAATCCATACCTTATTATGTAACGGTGACTGATGGAAATGGATGTACTGCAGTTGATTCCATTATGATAGGTTCTCCAACCGAATTAACTCTCTCCGTTGATGGAATTGATGTTAATTGTTTTGGAGAAAATGGAGGAAGTGCAACGGCTACGGCAGGAGGCGGTGCTGGTAATTTTAGCTATTTATGGAATGATGGAAATGGACAGACTACTCAATTTGCCAATGGTTTAACCGCTAATAATTATTCAGTTACGGTAACTGATAACAATGGTTGTACAATAGTAGAGTCCATTGATATTACTCAGCCTGATGAATTACTGATTGCTGAAAATCAAATTACCAATGTAGGTTGTAATGGAAATAATTCTGGAGCAATAGATATTGATGTATCTGGTGGAACAGGTAATTACACCTATTCATGGAGTAATAATGATGCGACCCAGGATATTACCAACTTAGCTGTTGGAACTTATACTTTAACCGTAACCGATGGTAATCTTTGTCAAGCTTTTGCCACCTATTCAGTAAATGAACCCGCTCAACTACAAGTTTCATTTACCAATAATGAGATAGCTTGTTTTAATGGAACGGAGGGAGAAATAGATATTACAGTTATAGGTGGTGCGGTTGGATCATATAATGTTAATTGGACTGGACCAAATGGATTTACCTCAACAGAAGAAGATTTAACTAATTTACAGGCGGGTGAATATATTATCAATATTGTAGATCCAAATGGTTGTTCAGTTGCTCAATCAGTTACAATTGAACAACCTGATGGGCCGCTTTTGGCAACTGCTGACTCTGATGATGTAGTTTGTTTCGGAGGTTTTGATGGACAAATTCATCTTTTCCCAACAGGTGGAACCTTTCCATATACTTATAGTGTGGATGGTGTCAACTTTAATGGATCACCAACTCAAATTGGATTGACTGCTGGAGAGTATACCAACGTAACTATCATGGATGCGAATGGATGTACTACCTTAGTTCCTCCAGTTTGGATTGCTGAACCGGATGAAGTGGGCGTCTTTTTAGGTCCTGATACCACTATTATTTATGGACAAGGAATTTGGTTAGTGCCAGAAATATTCAACGCTACCGGCAATTTGCAATATAGATGGACGCCTGAGAATAATGAAAACATCAGTTGCCTAGATTGTCGAGAACCATATATTGATAGCTTGAGTACTCAAACATCATTTCAACTCGCAGTTACCGATGAAAACGGATGTACTTCTTTTGATGTGATTACGATTTTTGTCAAAAAATTCAGAGAAGTTTTAGTGCCAACTGGGTTTTCTCCAAATGCTGATGGTAATTTGAATGACTTGTTATTAGTTCACGGAAGAGCAGGAACCATTATAAAAACATTCCGAGTTTATGATCGATGGGGAGAACTAGTTTTCGAAAATAATGATTTCCCAATCAATAGTGCAACGGGAACAACTTACGGAGGTTGGGATGGAACTTTTGATGGAAAACGAATGAATCCTGGAGTTTTTGTTTGGTACGTTGAGGCCGAATTTGAAGATGGAGCGACAGAAGTTTTCAAAGGGCAAACGACTTTGGTAAAATAAATAATTGATAATTTTTCATAAAAAAACCTTCCAACGAATTTCGATGGAAGGTTTTTTTATTTGAAAAAAATGCTAAAGAAGAGACACGTCAAACGTTCAACGTCAAACTATATTAATTACATTCGCCCTTCTTCCACGTTTTTACTCCTGCCTTTTCTGCCTCACATTCGTTACCATAAGTTTTTCCATCGCAACCACAAATTGGATCCCAATTCTCAGGGCAGCCTCGATCTGGATTAACTTTATTCAAATCAATACAAGTATCACATTCTCCTTTTCTCCATGACTTAACCCCTGCTTTTTTTGCCTCACATTCATTGCCATATGTTTGTCCATTGCAACCACAAATTGGATCCCAGTTTTCAGGACAAGGCTGGTCAGGATTGATCTTCGATTGATCAATACAATCTTCACATTTTCCAGGAACAAATTTTAAAACACCAGCCATTTCAGCCATGCATTCATTAGCATAAGTTTTGCCATTGCAAGCACAAACTGGTGCATAAACTTGCATACAAGCAAATTCTTTATTGATTTTAGTTTGATCGATACAACCATCATTACATTTTCCATTAGTATATTTAGTTACACCTTGTTTTTCTGCTTCGCAAGCATTGGAATATGTTTTTCCATTGCAACCACAAACAGGTCGATATTCACGTGTGCAAGCTTGATTAGGATTAATTTTAGTTCGATCAATACAATCTTTTTCAGATCCATTATTATTGGGATGAACAACAGTTGTTGTCTTCTTAGGTGGAGTAGTAGTGGTATCAGGAGTTTTTTTAGTTGCACAACTATAAATAAGGAAGCTACCGAAAAGTAAAAGTAGGAATGGTAGTGCTATAGAACGTGGTTGGAATTTCATGTTGTCGTTTTTTAGAAAAAAGGTTTAAAAAATTTATTTCAGTATAAGACTATGCTTAATGAAGTTGTCAGGAGAACGTGAAACGTCTAACGTTTAACGTCCATCGAATAAAATAGTGAAGACCAATTACTTAACTATTTTTTTAATTATAAAATTATTATCAGTTTTTATTTTCAAAAAATAAATTCCTTGAGGTAAATTTTTTAGATCAGCAATTTCTATTGAATGCTTTCCAATATTTTTTTCTAAAATATTTTTAAAAATGACTTGTCCATCAATAGAAACTATTTCTAAATCAATAACTGATTTTTCATTCAGTTTAAAATTAATGAATATATTTTCAGAAAATGGATTTGGAAAAATTTCTACATTTGAAATCTCATTTTGAAATTCTTCGATCCCTACGTCGCATTTTGTATTAAAAACAAAAATATCAGAAAAATCACTTGAATTATTCGTATCGCATATCGTTTGGATTCTAAATTCATAGGAACTACATTTTTCTAAATCAGTTATTAATTTTTCTAAATCTTCACTTTCATTAGAATCCCAAACGATGGTTCCTTCCTTCCGATATTCAATTAAAAATGATTCATAACTTGTCGAAGGTGCTTCCCACGTAATATTCAAACTATTGAAATTAACCTGAGTGGTATCAATCAAATTAGTAGCTGTGCAAGGAATCCCACTTCCTCCAATAATATTAACACAATAATCTTCAACCTCTCCAAAATCAATATCCTCACAAGGTGGTGGATTAGAGATATTGGTTCCTCCCCAACGCATCAAAACTCGCATTCGAGTTGAACCTGAAATGGCATTAGTTGGAATGGTCACAGTCTCACTTACCGTGGTATTTACATCGTCGGCAGGCGCTAAAATAGTTTCACCATCATCATCAAAATCACCATCTTGATTATAGTCAATCCACGCTCGGAAGTACTCTAAAAAATTGCTTCCCGAGTACCCTGGGGAAACTGAAATTTCATAAGATTCTCCAGCTTCAAGTTCAGTATCTGCCAAATTGGTGAAATCACCATAACCATCATTCGAAGTTGTCGAATTATTTAAGGTGTTAAAAGTGACATTGGCAATCCATTCTAGATTCGCACCACCACTTTCGATTTCGCAATAAGGTAAATCTCGACAGGCCCCGCAACCGCTTGTTTGGAAAGTAAGATATTCACTAAAATCACTAATACTTGTATCACAGTCAGTTCTGACATTCACCAAATACTCGGTGCAATTTTCCAATCCAAAAAAGGAATACTCACTAAGGTTGGTACTGATATTTACAGGAGGAATATTAGGATCGGTAGAAGTCAAAAATAAATAATAACC
Source organism: uncultured Saprospiraceae bacterium (assembly GCA_964352225.1). Classification (GTDB taxonomy): domain Bacteria; phylum Bacteroidota; class Bacteroidia; order Chitinophagales; family Saprospiraceae; genus CAJQQY01. The sequence goes on from CAYGRM010000045.1 coordinate 8,381, forward strand.
ACCACTTGCTGCAAAAATATCTGACCAATCTATTTGAGCTGAATTACTATTCGTAGCAATCAAAATTAAATCATCAGGAGCGACACAGCAACCTTCAGTAGAAAAAAAGTGACTATAAATAAATCCACTTTGTTCACTCGAACAAACGGATTCGACTTGAACCTCATAGTCCGTGCAGGCTGTCAAATTATTGAGCAGAAATGGACTATCGACATTCGAAAGTGTTTCCCAATTTCCATTGGGTAATTCTCGATATCGAATATTAGCTGATTGGGTTGAATCATTTTCAATCCAAGTCAAAGTGGTCGAAATATCAATGATGTTGGAAGAGGAAAGTGATGATGGTGGAGGGCAGACACCACAACTATCCATCAACATTTGTATACTATTATTTACATTTAGTCGCCCACCCGTAAATGTAATACCATCGAGGGAAACATTAGGATCTACGCCAGTTAAAATATAATCCTTCACCAATAATGCTGCAGCAGCAGGATCATTTAAGGCTAGAGCAGGAAGGTTGCTACAAGGAGCCGAATAAAGTAAACCAATTGCCCCCGTTACATGAGGTGTTGCAGCTGAAGTTCCTGCAAATAATCCATAATTATTATCAGGTTCGATGGCCCAAGTCAATGCTCCAGGTGCACCAAGATCAATAGAAATTGCACCATACCCCGCATCTGAAAATTTGATGTCTGAACTATTGGTATTTGTCACACTTATCAAAAAATCACTTGTACAAGTGGTTGGCATATCACCTTCAATTTCTACATTGAAATTATCATTAGCAGTAGCACCACAATTTAAAATTCCATATTGACCCAGCGTATCATAAAAAGCACACCACAATGGATAATCACTTGCCATACCTTGATCGACTCCCCAAGAAGCGTTGGTGGCAACCACAAATGCACCTTCTATGCCATTCGTTTCATTATATTTTTTCCGATGGGAAAGTGGATAAGAATAGGAGGTTAAGATTTCATCTTCCATACCGCTGCCGCCAATCACCACCATAGTTTTAATATCCCAATTTACTCCAGCAACCCCAATATTATTATTTCCTTTTGCGCCAATAATTCCTGCCACCGAAGTTCCGTGATCGTCATTATTGAAAACATTATCAGTCATGGAAAAAGAATTCCATCCTCGATAGTCATCCGTAAAACCATTGTTATCATCATCAATTCCATTGCCTTGTATCTCAGCATGATTCACCCAAATATTTCCAATCAAGTCTTCATGGTCATGATCGATCCCCGCATCGATGACACAAATCACAATGGTATCTCCATTGGCAGTTAGACCACCCGTCGCAATGTCCCAAGCTAGGTCGGCATCAATATCAGCATCTGTAAGAGCACCATTAGTTCCATCATTAAGATATTGCCATTGATTGGAGAATTCAGGATCATTTGGGATGGTGGAGCGTAGAGCTGTAAAATGATTAAATTGGGCATTTAAAATCGAAGGGTGTCTTTTTATTTTTTCTAAAAAAACTAACTCATCTATAAGAACGTAATTGATCTGAAGGAGCCAAATATTCAAGTCAGGAACGACTGACTTCTTGATCTCAAGCTGGGTAGAATCACCTTTGAAAAGTTGATATTCATCGACTAGTGAATGGATATTTTTATCATTTTTTAATTGTACTAAAATATCGCCTAGCTTATGATCAAGTTGTTGGGATAAAAGAGTAAAAGGGAAAATGAAAAAGAGCAAGGTGATAATTTTCGGAAGCTTTGAGATATACATGGATTTATCATTTATTTCTAGTTCGGTTTGATAAAAATACGGGAAGTAAATATATGTTTCTTTTTTTGACAAAAGAAATAACCAAAAATGTGTTTTTGAAGACTGTAAATAATATAGAAACTATGCTTTTAATAGAACCCAAATCAATTATATTTGCCGCCTAAATTTCAAATAATTTAAAATGAAAAAAAATATCAAAGTATTCAAGTTTGGTGGAGCATCAGTACAAGATGCTGATGCTATTCGGAACGTAGCGAATATTTTAAAAGATTATAAAAAAGAACGATTGCTAATTGTCATTTCCGCAATGGGAAAAACAACTAATGCTCTGGAAAAAGTAGTGCATGCTTTTTTTGATAAGAATGAAAATGCGAAGGATATTTTAAAAGAAATTCAAGCTCAACATATCGAAGTTTCGAAAGAACTTTTTGGCGAAAACCTTAACTTTGAAAAGGAAATTTCGAAAATTATTTCTCCTGTAAATAGATTGTTAGGGAAAGATAGTACCAAAGGGTATGATTTTGTTTATGATCAAATTGTTTCGTTGGGAGAGTTGCTTTCTACTAAAATGATTTCTACTTTTTTATCCAAAGAAAACTTGCAAAACCATTGGCTTGATGCACGGAAAATCATCAAAACTGATAATACCTATCGGGAAGGAAATGTAAATTGGGAATCAACTCAACGTAATATCTCAAGGAATGTAAATACGTTGTTACAGAAAAACGGATTTGTGATTACTCAGGGATTTATTGGTAGTTCTGATGAGAAATCAACCATTACATTAGGAAGAGAAGGATCTGATTTTACGGCAGCTATTTTCTCTTATTGTTTGGACGCTGAAAGTATGAGTATTTGGAAAGACGTTCCAGGGATTTTGACTGGTGATCCTCGGTTATTTAAAAAAGTAGAAAAGATAGACCGGCTATCTTATAAGGAAGCTATCGAGATGACTTATTATGGGGCAAAAGTAATTCACCCAAAAACTATTAAGCCTCTTCAAAACAAAAGTATTCCGATGTATGTAAAATCATTTTTGGATCCAGCAGGAGAGGGGACTTTTATTGGAGCGGATGTGGATGCTTTATATCCTCCAGTTGTGGTGGTGGAGAAGGACCAAGTGCTACTACAAATTTCGACTAAAGACTTTTCATTTGTGGCTGAGCATCATCTAAGTTTTATTTTTAAATTATTTACGAAGTATCGAACGAAAGTAAATATGATGCAAAATATGGCAATTAGCTTTTCAGTTTGTGTTACAATGAAAGACTTGGAGCGACTGACAAGTTTAATTCAAGAACTTAAAGAAACATTCAATGTGGTCATTGAAAAAGATTTAGAATTAATCACCATAAGGCATTATCATAAATCGGTCATTGAACAAATGAAAAAACATAAAATAGTTATGTTGGAGGAACGGATTCAGCAAACGATTCAAATGGTAATGAAAAATGTTCCGGTGATGGAAAGAAGATAAAATTTCAATAAAATGGGTAGTTTTTACTTATATGAAAAATACCAATTTGAAGGTAGAAAAATGAGGTCGGTTATTTGTATTTTTGAAAAGCAGGTAATTTTTATATGATCTGCTATGAAATGAAATAAGTTTTTAATCGTCCTTTTAAATATTGTCTTGAGCAGCACAAATTTTTTGTGCTGCTTTTTTTTATGAAAGTTAGTTTTTCTTTTTTAGTTATTCGGGGTAGCATTCTTGAACTAAATAGATTTTATTTTCTAATCAATGCAAGTCATAGATTTTAACATATTAAATAAAATGGCAATATTTTTGCTGAAAAAAGTATATTAGATAAAACTCTGATCAATGCAAAATTTGAGGATCAGCAATAGAATTAAGTACAATATCAAAATAAATTGATAGGAAGAGAATCCTTAATTATAGTTTTTACATCTCTTAAGGACTTTCTAAAACAGAGTTTGTTAATATTTTGCGTAAGTATTTTTTTACCTCTAAAAATAGTTGATATGGATAGTACTGATTTCAATAAATTGATGGGATTACTCTCTAAATTTACTGCAGCTACAGAAAAAGCAAATCGAACAGATGGTACTTTTAAAAAATATCATTATTCCTCAATTGTACAATTACGAGAATTACCGCAACAACTTAGACGCATCGAACAAGGTCTTCGAACGGCAAAAATTATAAAATAAAAATTGATTTTTTAATATTTATTGTCGACCAACTTCACTTCACTTTTCTTTATCAAAATACACTATTACTTTTTTCTCTAATCTATTTTTGATCAATGATCAAGAACAGGGTAGGGCTTATTAACCCTAATCTAAATTAACTAAACTGACTATTATGATTTTAAAATTTAACATTACCGCTTCTCAACAGAATTCTTTTACGGTTGCTCAAGCTGCCAAAGTAGATGCAGGAGTAGAGATTTTTAAGCAAGTAATTTGTAGCGAAGAATTTTTAAATAAAGTGAATAATTTTCAATGGAGAACTTCTGAAGGAGTAGCTTTTAATCGTTTTTATTTGAGCAAGGGAATGTCTAATCATCAAATTGGAGATGTCATTTGTAAAGGTTTAAATCGGGAATATGATTTGATAAATGTCGTAAAACCAAACGCTGTTCCTGTCTTGAATATCATTCCATGCACCAATCAAAAAGAAGCTGAAAGTTTTTATAACAATACATTGACATGTTGTCTTGGGGTAGATACTAATATGCTCAATAATAGTTGGTATACTCCAGTTCATGTAGCATGTGCTATTATGCATGAATGGTGTTGTTGGAATGGATTTAATTGTAGTCCAACTTCTACGAAAATGGAGAATTGGTCAGGAAATACAGTTCCTGTTGCCTGTGCTTGGATGACCAAAGATGTTGCTGCTGCTGTATGTAATAGTACGGAGGTATCAAACTGGTGTAGTATGATTAATAACCGAACTTTTGATTATGGTGCATGCAGTACAACTTACTTATCTTCATCTCCAAGTGTCAACTGCATTTCTCCAATTGTAAAAATGGATGAGTGTATCAATATGATGGAAATGGAATTAAATTGGTTAACAGCGTGTGAAAATATTACCCATGATGTCACCAATCGAATTACTGTTTTGAATAATTGCATGTCCATGATGACTCAGATGAAATTAAATATTTGTAATACAACGATGGACGGAAGTGATTGGGCTTGTGTTCCAGTAAATTCAATATCATCGATCAGCTCTAATTGATAAAAAATTGAATTGAAATAATCATAGAAAAAGCCCAATCAAAATACATTTTGATTGGGCTTCACTTTTATTTATAAAATTATTACCTAGTTTACTTTGGTGAATTTCAGAATTCGGCTTCCTTCTTCGCTAGTGATTCTTAAGAAGTAAATTCCAGTATTTTGGATGTTTGCAGTTTCAGTTGAGATTTGATATTTCCCAGATTCGAAACTAATTTTATTGGTGAAAATTCTTTGCCCATTTCGATTGAAAATTTCGATGAAGGCATCTTCGATTTCTTGATCAAGACTTTCTATTTGAATTAGATCTTCAACTGGATTCGGGTATAAGTTTACTTTTCCATCATTGATGATTTGATGATCAACTGAGTTAGTAATACTTTCCGTTCCGATGGCAAAGAATTGTAGTCCGAATGGAGGAGGATCACTCATTAAGTTGGAAGTAATCGTTCCCGATGAACCAGGATCAATACTACCGGTAATTTCTGACCTACCATAGTTTTCCCAAAAATTAAATGTAGAGTCATTCATTCCCACGACAACCATAGAATTAATGTCTGAAAGGTCTGAGGTTTCTCCATTCATCCAATGTAAAGTAACATTTACATCTTCACTATTTTCTTTTTTATCTATTTCCCAATATCCACTTTGGCTCACATCAGTAAGACTTTCTACTAATCCTAATCCGAATGGAGGGGGATCACTAAAATATTGAGCTGTATACTCTGATTGGGAAGATGTTAATTCAGAAATAGAAATTGGAGCATAAATTCCATTAGCACCTATTGGAAATAAAAATGGCTCTCCGTTGGTAGATCCTTTTTTTATCATTGGTCCATCAACAAAAGAAGTGTTACTTCCCCCTTCAATACTTCCTCCTTCCTCAATGATTAAAATTCCAGAATTTGTGGTTTTGATATTTCCATTCGATAAAACCAAAGAGTTATTGACTACCATCGGGCCTTCTAACTCCATCGGTTCATCAGAGGTATTATTAAAAATTAAATTGGAAAGATTGAGCGAGTCGAATCCACTATTAGGAAGATTAGTAGCAGGAATAAGCTGTGGATTTTCTCCGTTGAAGGTCAAAGAGCCAGATTCATCCATTTCAATTGCGCCATAAATAGAAGGTCTAACAATGTTTCCACCTAAGGATAAATTGGAATTATCTGAAAGAGAAATTTTTACATCTCCATCACTTTTAGCATCAAAGGTAATATCGCCACCAATAATCATATTGGCATTTTCTCCAGAAAAGTCTATAGTTATTGGAGAGTTTGAAATGGTTGAGACGATATCTAAATTTCCATTGACAGTAAAGTTTCCATCGTTAGTTAATGATCCGAAGACGAATGAACTATTTTGACCAGAGTTGATCATGGATGCATTTCCCTGGACGGTTATAGTAGAGGTAGATGCAGTTTTTACCAAAAAGTTTTTTCCTCCAGTCATTTCCATTATGACATCTCCATAAAAAATTACATCTGCTTCATCCTTTAATTCAATAAAAAATTCTTTTCCATTTCCAATTTTGAAAAAAGTATTTCCTGCAACAGAAAGAACAGTTGTATTATCTAATCGAATTTCAAAACCTGCTTCCTCATTTTCGTTGGCATTTTTATAATCATAAATGAAATCTCCAACTACGTTCATTCTACCTTCATCTATCATAAAAAATGAAAGCTTTCCTATTCCTACATTTTCTTCAGTTCTTTGGAAGTGAATGTTTCCATAAACGTTTAAGGTTGCTTGGTTTTGTATTTTTAACTCTATGTCCTCATTGAAATTATAAGATGTTAGAATTAAATCATTGTTGACCGAAAGAATACTTTCATTAGAAATATTTAGTTTAGTATCATTATTATCTGTTTGATTATAGATTTCAATTCTACCAACAGAATAATTTAAATCAGAACTATTATAGGTAACTGAGTAACCATTGATAATAGCAGTATCGGTTGAACCTGGGATTTCATTTAAATCCCAGGTACTAGTCGAATTCCAATTCCCATTTGAGATGGCATGGAAAATAGTAGCGTTTGATGAAAAAGAAAATAAAAAAAGTAGTGGGGTAAGAATAGTAGAGATACGGTATTTCATAAAAATAGATTTTGGGAATGGGTCGTTAGGGAGACCTTGAATGGGTGTAAATTAATAGGAGGGATATCGAGTAATTGTAGACAATTTTATTGCCAAATATTTCATAATTGAAAAAAAAAACTCAGTCAAATATAGTTTTGACTGAGTTTTTTTAACTATTTAATTAATCTTAATGAATTTAAAATTATGACTTTGTCCTTGTCCAATAACTCTAAGGAGATACATTCCTGGATGTTGGATGTTGGCTATTTCTGTAGATATTTGAAGTTGTCCATCGTTGATAGAAGCATTATTGGAGAATATTAATTTTCCATTTCGATCATAAATTTCTAGTTGGACATTTTTTAAATCTGAATCGAATCCTTCCAACTGAATTGTTTTTTCAACTGGATTAGGGAAAAGTTGAATAACAGGTTCTGATTCAAATTTTACTACTTCAATATTTGAATACTCAAAAGTACCATCGTGATCAATAATTTTTAATCGGTAATAACTTACGCCATTTTCAGGACTAATATCTTTGAAAGTATATTGACGAGAAATCACCGCATCGCCTCTTCCTTGTACCGTTCCAATTTCTATAAAGTCAGTATCATTGGTAGACCTCTCGATAGAGAAGTGACTTGTATTTCTCTCTGAAGCAGTTTCCCATTTTAAGAGAACTTGTTCATTTTGTTGAACTGCTTGGAATGAAGTTAATTCAACGGGTAAAACATTCATTGCAGTAGTTGATCCCAAGGTGAAGTAAATTACCCCAAATGGAGGAGGATCACTTGCCAAACTATTGATAATAGTTCCTGAACCATTTGAGCCTGTTGTCCCAGTTGTTCCACCATTTCCATAGGAAATCCAATCACCACCATAAAGCCCTGCTACGGCTAAATCATTTAAATCTTGAATACCTTGAGATGCTGCATCATACCATGATAGTGTGATGTCTGCGTCAGATGCACCTGCCGACTTAGTGAGCTCCCAATATTCTGAGTCACTTATATTATTCAAATAAATCACTCCGAAAGGTGGTGGATCAGAATAATATTGTGCTTTATATTCAGCGGTGCTTGAGGTACTTTCTGGAGTAATCGTCAAAGGAGCAAAATTTTCATCATCTCCAATTGGGAAGGTAAATGCTTCTCCACTAGTTGCTCCTTTTTTCAATATGGGCCCTTCAACATATGAATTGTTATTACCTCCTTTTATGAATGCGCCATCTTCTATGATTAATAGAGATGAGTTTGATGTTCTTATATTTCCGGAAGTTAAAATCAAAGAATCTTTAATGATAAAATCTTTAGTTAATTCGAAGGGAGAACTCGATGTATTTTCGAGGGAAATGATTCCAAAGTACAATGAGTCATTTCCAGTATTCTCAAGTTTTCCTTCTGGTATTTTTTGTGGTTCGGTACCATTAAAAACTAATTTACCATCAGTCTCCATTATTAATGCTCCAAAGTTGGTAGGTCGTAAAATATTTCCTCCAAAATTTAATTTTCCAGAGTTTCGCAGATGAATTACATTACTTTCATCAGAGGTGGAAGTCATCACAATGTCTCCTAGAATATTTAATTCTGCCTCAGTTCCCTTTGCTTCCAATTTAATATCCATATTGTTAGCAGTCGACTCAAGATAGACATTTCCTGAAATAGTCATTTTTCCTCCTGTATCACCTGATTTAAGTTTGGTATGATTAGAACCACCAGCATTAAGTAAATAAGCATTTGAAAGAAGTTGGAAGTGGGAATTTTCGTCTGCGGTAATTGCAGTTTCCTGACCACCAAGTAACAATAAACTTAGGCTATCTCTTAAAATTACTTGAGAAGTTCCTTGTAAAACAAAATCTAAATCAGCACCATTTCTTGTTGTTAATTTAGTCTGTCCAGTTACATCGAGTATAGCATTATCTGCGATATATATATCAAAATTACTTTCTGCGATAGAAGCATTTTTATAATCATAATTTAGATTTCCAAGAATTAAAGTTTTGGAATTTCCATACATATAAAATTGAAGCCGGTTGGAAGTTATATTATCTGCAGTTCTAATGAAATTCAGATCTCCATTGACTCTAAGAACTCCATTTCCACTTACCAATAAATCAACATCATGAGATATATTCTCGGAAGTAACGAAAAAATCCTCCATCACTATTAGAGTGTCAGAAATATTTAAACTCGTAGTGTTTAAACCGGAAAGATTGGAAATATAAATTGACCTGACATATAATTTGACATCAATATTAATATTGTAGCCATCAATATATACGGTATCTGCTAGAGTTGGTACAGAACCTTTGTCCCAAACATTTGAGTCGCTCCAATTTCCATTACCTTTAGCCTCAAACTTAGTAGCATAAGAGTTAAGTGAGAAAAATAGTAAAATAGAAATAATTAAGATGGGTAAAAATCCTCTGCTCATTGAATTGTATTTTCTATGTTAGATATCGATTAATTGAGAGGATTTGATTACATAACTAAATCAAGAATTTTGCCAATTATTATTAGATTCAACTGAAGAGCTAAATCTTAACGGGTATTTATGTTTTCATTATTCAGGAAGTGGTATTTTTTTTTGAAAGTCAGTCAGCTATTTGATCAATTTTTTTTATGTGAACAGCTATTTTTTTTATCCATCTGAATAAATAATTTTTTCAACTAGGTTATCCAAAAAAAAACTGGGTTGGTCTCTTAATATTTTATCGGGGAGAACTATAGTACAACCGAAGCCAAAGAATTTTTAACAATTGAGCAATTATTTAGAAACAAAAAAGAAAGAAATAAAACATTAATTTTTAATTCTATGGAATAGTCTTTGCAATCAGCCTCTAAAGCATTCCCTCAGTTTAATTTAGCCACAACCAAAAGATATTTTCTAATGAGATTAGTCAGTTTTTTCCTGATTCTTTTTATTGCTACTTCTTCATCTGCTTCTGTTGCTGACAGTCTTTTGGTTGAATTGGAGAAAGTAGAACAGGAAGAAAATTTATCTGATATTTTTAGATTAAATTTCGAACTGGGAATGGAATACAGTTCAGGAAGTGAAGAAAAATATGAAAGATCTACATTTCACTATTCTGAAGCGCTGAAAGTTGCCATCGCTGTTAACAATAAAAAACAACAGGCAGATTGTCTATATGGCATTGGATACACTCACCAGCGAAGAAATAATTATCAAGAAGCGTTAGACTATTTTCATCAGAATATTAATCTGTCAAACGAGTATCCTGATGAAATTGATGATGCCAATATGGCTAGAGTGTATACTCAGATATCTTCAATATATCAAGTGCTTGGAGATTATAAAAAAGCATTTGATAACCAAATGCAATCGCTTTTAATTTGTGAAAAAAACAATAATCTTTCTGGAATTGCTAACGGTCAATATAATTTAGGAACCATCTTCTTTTATCAAAATCAATTTGGAAGAGCAAGAGAACATTATGAGAAAGCTAAAACAATATGCGATGAGTTAAAAGATGAAAGACTAATTTATTCTTGTTTAGCTGCTTTAGGTTCGGTAAACGAAAAATTGGGAGAATCTGAAAAAAGTCTTGAGTACAATAAAAACTCTCTCAAGCTTGCCATTAAATTAAATTATAAAACAGGAGTAGCTTATGCTAAGGGAAACATAGCGGTCAACTATTTAAAATTAAATGACTTTGCAAAAGCAGAAAAATATCTAATGGAGGCGATTAAGTTAAAATTAGACCTTGAAGATAGCTATGGAGCAATTGGAAGTAAAATAGATTTATCAAAAGTTTATTTAGATTGGGATAAACCTCAAAAAACAATCGAGGTATTGAATCAAGCTCTTGAAATGGCCAACAAGGTGGAATCCAAAAGTCGACAATCTGATATTTATAAACATTTATCAGTTGCGTATGAGGAATTAAATAATGCATCAATGGCATTGGATTACACTAAGAAATATGTCGCATTAAAAGATTCTCTTTTAAATGAAAAGACTTTGGAAGAGATGGGACAATCCCAACGAAGATATGAACTAGAGAAGAAAGAGCATGATATTGAAATGCTGAAAAAAGAGAATGAATTATTGGAGCAAAAAGAAATGAATCAGTCACTTCAAAAATATGTATTTGGATTGATTACCATTGCTTTTCTATTATTCATTTGGTGGTACAAAGCCAAATTGAGTTATCAAAACAACGTAAACCGAATCTTAGAAGAGAAAAACGAATTACTGAATGGGATGAATGATGAGATTGAAATTAAGAATAAGCAACTAGAACATTCAAATGAGGATTTGAAGCAATTTGCTTATGTCGCTTCTCATGACTTGAAAGAACCACTTCGAATGATTAATTCATACACGAACTTATTGCAAAGAAGATATATGGCTGCCTTTGATGAGTCAGGAAAAGAGTTCATGCATTATATCACAGATGCTGTAGGAAGAATGGAAATCTTATTGGATGATCTACTTGATTTTTCAAGAGCTGGAACTCAACCGGCACCTACGAATTTTGTTGCTACACAAGATGTTATGGTTATGGTGGAAGCCAACTTGAGACATCGGTTAGAAACACTTAATGCAACTTTGATTATTAAAAATGAAAATCTTCCATCCGTTAAAGCTCACCGTACTCAGTTGATTCAATTACTTCAAAACTTAGTAAGTAATGGAGTGAAATTTAAAGGTGAAAAAGATCCTATCGTGGAAGTAGATTGTAAAAAATTGGATAACCGATATATTTTCTCAATAAAAGATAATGGTATAGGTATTTCCAAAGATAATTTAGAAAAGGTTTTTGAGATGTTCCGACGATTACACACTCGAGAAGAATACGAAGGTACAGGTATCGGTTTAGCTACTTGTAAACGTATTGTTACAACTTGGGGAGGTGATATATGGGTAGAGTCAGAAGAGGGGAGTGGATGTACATTCTTTTTTTCCGTTCCAGCGTCTGCTGCAATGATGCCCGAAGCTAAAAAATTGGAGGTTGTACCAGGATAAAGAAGGAGCATAAAAATAAAAAAAGCCCTGCTTACTTATCGAGTGAGCAGGGCTTTTGGTTTTTGGAAAATTAAATTACACCTAATTTTTTTCCAACTTTGATAAATGCCGCAATAGCTTTTTCCAAATGTTCCATTTCATGTCCTGCTGAAATTTGGACTCGGATTCTCGCTTTCTCCTTAGGAACTACTGGGTAGTAAAATCCAATTACATAAATTCCTTCTTCCAATAATTTATTCGCAAAGTCTTGAGAAAGTTTTGCATCATAAAGCATGATAGGAATAATTGGATGCACACCAGGAATAATATCAAAACCTGCTTTGGTCATTTCTTCTCGAAAGTAAAGTGCATTTTTTTCCAATTTGTCTCGCAATTCAGTCGAACCACTCAACAAATCAATAACTTTAATAGAAGCTCCAACAATCGACGGAGCTAATGTATTGGAAAAAAGGTAAGGACGACTTCGTTGTCGAAGCATATCAACAATCTCTTTGCGAGCAGCTGTAAATCCACCACTTGCACCACCCATTGCCTTTCCAAATGTTCCAGTAATAATATCAACTCTTCCCATAGCATTACAATGCTCGTGAGTTCCTCTTCCAGTTTTTCCCACAAATCCGGTAGAGTGACAATCGTCAACCATCACCATCGCATCATATTTATCTGCGAGATCACAAATTTTATCAATTTGTGCAATCGTTCCATCCATCGAAAAAACACCATCAGTAGCAATCAGTCTTCGTCGAGCTCCTTGCGCTTCCTGTAGTTTAGTTTCTAAGTCGGCCATATCATTAGTATTGTACCGATAACGTGCAGCTTTGCATAATCGAATTCCGTCAATGATTGAGGCGTGATTGAGCGAGTCAGAAATAATTGCATCTTCTGCCGTTAAAATTGGTTCAAATAATCCGCCGTTAGCATCAAAGGCTGCAGCATAAAGAATGGCATCCTCCATGCCCAAAAAGTCCGCAATTTTTCTCTCCAACTCTTTGTGGATGTCTTGTGTTCCGCAAATAAAACGAACAGAACTCAGTCCAAAGCCATGAGTATCAATGGTCGATTTTGCCGCTTCAATTACATCAGGATGTGATGATAAACCTAAATAATTGTTGGCACAAAAATTTAATACTTCACCTCCTTCAAGAGTATTAATTAAAGCTGATTGGGGAGTAGTAATGGTTCTCTCTTCTTTGTACAAACCTGCTTCTTTGATATCATTAATTTCGCTTTGAATGTCTGTTCTTATTTTTGTAAACATATTGTTATGTGTTTTTTAATCTAATTGAATTTATTGGTTCTTAAATTATATTTGAAATTATTTTTTTGGTCAATGACTAATATTGGTTCTAGATGATTTCATTTGGTTATTAAGTTATTGGTTAATGAGTTATTAGTCGTACAATCTATAGAAGTACCCTTCTGGAAATAACTTAATAATCAATAACTCAATAACTTTTATAAATGACTCAATGAATTCATCTAGAACCCTAATATTTAGCTTTTTTATAAAACATAAAATGAGTCATTCAATATTGGTATTTTTATTAATGTAATTCAAAATCTTCTGTCCTTTATTTCTAAAACCAGGGGATCCGAGGGGCATTTGATCCTCGATTAATACTTTTATCTCATGAAATAAATCAGGTTCTTTTTTTGCCTCTTTAAATAATATTCCCATGGAAAAATACTTCACAGCTATAGGTTCTTTTGGCGAAGCTAAAAATTCAAAACTAATATCGACAACTGTTCCTAGTAACTTTTTGGGGATCTCATAATTTTCTAAGATTCGAAGTGTATTTCTTTTTACCGCATCATGTTTTGGTGTTCGTAAATTAAGAACAGCTTTTTTTAAATGAGGTTCAAAAAGAAAAGGATTTCTTTCCACCGTAAAATTCATGGCATAAGCTGCGCGCTGATTTAGTCGCCAATCGTCATGAAAAAAATATTTCATTAGTTCATCAAATCGCTCTTGCGAGGCACCAATATAACTTGCAATTTTTAAAGCTTGGTTTTTAGAATGTTCTTGCAATAGTGCTTTTTCGATATCCAATGTTTTTCTTTTTTCGTAAAACGATTTCTTGCTTGTCCAGCTAATTGATGAGTAACGACTTTGAGATTTATTTTAAGGAACTAAATTATATTTTTTTGAAAGTTGTAAAATCATATCCTTCGTCATTTCATGAATGTCATATTCCTCTTTCCAATTCCAATCATTTCTAGCCTCGGTATCATTAATGGAAGCAGGCCATGAGTCTGCAATTGCTTGACGAAAATCAGGTTGATAGTTGATTTTAAAATCTGGAAAATGTTGTTGAATCGCTTTAGAAATTTCTGCAGGTGAAAACGTCATTGCAGCTAAATTATAACTGGATCGCACTTTAATTTTTTCACGAGGTGCTTCCATTAATTCTAAAGTTGCTCGGACAGTATCAGGCATATAAATCATCGGAAGTCGAGTTTCTTCTTTAAGGAAACAATCGAACGCTATCCCTTGAACTGCTTTATGAAAAATATCAACCGCGTAATCTGTTGTCCCTCCACCCGGCATAGATTGATAACTAATCACTCCTGGATAACGAAGCGAACGTACATCTAAATCGTATTTGTCAAAATAATATTGACACCAGTTTTCGCCAGCTGCTTTACTGATTCCATAAACTGTAGCAGGATCTAAAAAAGTAAATTGTGGTGTTTTTTCTTTTGGGGTATGAGTTCCAAAAACAGCAATTGAACTAGGAAAGAAAACTTTGTCGAGTGATTGTTCTTTGGCCACTTCTAGCACATTGAACAAACCAGTCATATTGATATCCCACGTTCGTCTAGGATTTTTCTCACCACTTGCCGAAAGAATAGCTGCCAAGTGATAAATTTGTGTGATGTTATATTTTTTGACAATTTTTAATAGGCCTTCCCCATCTAAAATATCTAAAATTTCAAATGGTAGCTTGAGGATTTCAGAGGTTCGAATGTCGGTAGCTAGGACATGATCATTGCCATATTTTTCTCGGAGTGCCTCGGTTAAAACAGTTCCAATTTGACCATTGGCGCCAATGACGAGAATTTTATCTTTTCGCATTAAGATGTATTTTGGTTAGGTAGTATGTGAGATAATATGGATTCAATATTTATCCCACAAAATAGATATTTTCCATTTGTTAGAAAAAGAAAAGATAAGTTTTTAAAATAGAATTACAATCCTGTGATTAAAGGGAATTTAATTAGGAGGAGGAATTTCCATCAGAAATTCTGAAGATTGATTTTCATAATTCATTTGGGATAGGAATGTCGAAATACCATTGGTAATGAGAAGGTAGGGAACCTGCAATTGAAAGTTATATTGTGCTGCTTGCTCGAAAGGGTTTCGATTGATATTTATTTCGGAAGTGGCCGATTCGGAATCAGAGAGTATATTCAACCAAGAGAAACTTTTTTCAATATTAATTTCAGGTGCTTTACACTCTACTAGTAGAAATGGCTGATGGTTTTTGTCATAAATCAAAATATCGAAACGATGTTCTAAATCATTAATTTTCAATGATTTTTCTACTGCAATTCTTGCCTTTGGATATTTTTTTTCTTCCATCAAATAAATAAGCAATAATTGACGGACTAATTCTTCAGGTTGAGAAACGAGGAATTTTTTTCGAATAGGACAAAAAATGAGTTGCTTCCCATTTTCTCTTTTGGATTTTAAAAAAGGCTTGAAACGAAGCAAATCTAATGCAATCATTGCGGTATTTTTTTGCCAAATGTACAATTGTAAAATCAAATTCAAAACTCAATTGTGATCAAAAATAAGAAGCTCAATTTTTAATTTACAAAAGAGGTAATTCTTTTTTTAATAATTCAATCGCAATCTTAGTATCTGTAGAAAGTTGTTTGAAGGAATCAAAAACTAGATCGTATGTACATGCTTCTTCAGATGCGATCACACTTTTTTCAATAAAATCAGCTAAGCTAACTTGTGATTCCATCCCAAAAATACGGAAGCCTGACTTCATCAAATGAGTAGTTTTTGCCACGTTTTGGCAATCTTGGTTATTGAGAAAATTATACAAGTTTTCCATTTCTATTGGTTTATGAAAAATGAAAAGCTCGATTGATTCTTTGATGTCCTGTTTTTTTCCATCAAAAATTTTGTAAAGATAATTTAAGTTGATGGATACATTTTGTTGGCTGATTTTATTGGTTGGGGTAGTTAAAATATGCTCATTTTTTAAATCAGATGGACGCTTAATTTTTTGCTTAAAAAATTGATTAATGGCTAAAGGTAATTCTTGTAGATAATTCAAATCTAAGTCTTTGGTAAAACATCTAATCGCTCCTAATTTACTCTTTAACGTATTAATTGTAGATTGATCTTCATTGCCAGTAATCAAAATAAATGGAGTATTTCTTAAATCATCTAATAAGTCAAATGTAGTTCCATCAGCTAAATTATGATCGCTGATAACTAAGTCAAAAGAACTTTGAGCTAATTTTTTTTTAGCCTCTTGGATGGATTTAGCAACTGAATATTGGTAATCTAAATATTGTTTTTCCAACATCCTAACCAAGGCCATTTGGTCAATAAGGTCATCTTCGATAATTAAAAAATGTTTCATGCTTCGTTCGTTAAGGAGCGTTACTTTTCTAGGGTAAATTCAAAAATAGTGTACTCACCTAATGTTGATTTTACATTAATTTCGCCACCATGAAGTTGGACGATTCTTTTGACGATACTTAATCCAATTCCAGTACTTTCAAAGTCATCTTTGGATTGAAGGGTTTGAAAGATTTGGAAAATTTTTTCAAAATTTTTCTCTTCAATTCCTTTTCCATTATCCTTGATTCGGAATAGATAATGAGAGTCTAAATCCTCAAAATCAATTTCAATTATGCAAATATCTTTATCATTATATTTGACGGAATTAGATATTATATTTTGGAATACTTGTTCAATTTTTATTTTTTCACAATAGATTTCGGGGAGTTTATTCAAAATATTAATCTGTACATTTTCTTTCAAGTTGAGCATCAAGTTAGCATCTTGGACAATTTTTTCTACTGCTACAATTTCTTTGGTTTCTTTGATCCTACCTACCTTAGTATATTCAAAGATTCCATTGATAAATTGATGCATTCGATTGACTCGATTAGTCAGTAACTTTAATTGTTGTTGACCTTGTTCATCAAGTTTGTCTTTATAATCCTCTGATAACCAATTAGATATATTGTTGATAGCACGAAGGGGAGCCTTCAAATCATGTGAAACGATATAGGCGAAATCTTTCAGTTCTTTATTAACTTCGGCTAATTGAGCGAAGAGTTGGTTGCGATTTTCTTCATCTTTTTTGAGTTGAGAAATATCTCTAACGATATCTCTTGATCCAACCATTTCTCCATGTTCATAAAT
>CAYGRM010000046.1:0-15707 GCA_964352225.1 uncultured Saprospiraceae bacterium
CGAAACCTGCGAGTTGGTATCAGTGTAGTGCGAGGTTTGGTAATGCTGGATATAAAAAAAATCCGCTTTACGAAACCTCGCACTACTAATGCCTGCTCACGGGTTTTGCAAAGCTTAGCATTTCTGAAGAATATTTTTAAGGAAAAAAAGCGAAAAAAGATATTATTATAAACTACGTTTTCTATTGTCTAACTACTTAATATCAATTTTTTTCACCAATTATTCCGCACAATTAATTTTTTCATCGGGTATTGATGGTATTCCCCGTTTGTTCCATTGTTGTGGTCTTCCCTTATGGTTCACAGTTTAAAGTCTATCATTATTCTAATTTGACTAAATACTTTTAAGTAACCTTTCATAATATTGACAGTAATCCTTCTAAGATTATTTTATGCAACTATTAAACATTAGGCACGTCCTTATGTTTGGATAAATGTTGTTCAATTAACTTAGAAAAAAATTAATATGAGATCATATTTTACTTTCCTTTTTACGATTTTAACGATTTCCATTTTTGCTCAAACAGCTTCTATCAAAGGACTTTTACAAGATCCAGATAAAGCACCGGTTTCCTATTCTAATATTGTTTTATATAACAGTACCGATAGTAGTGTAGTAAAAGTTGAGGTATCTGATGATATTGGAAAATTCTTATTTCAAGGTGTTCCTGCTGGGAATTATTTTTTAGTAGCTAGTTTTATTGGATATGATGATGCTCGGAAGGAAAATTTACAACTAGTTGATAATCAGCAACTTGATCTAGGGGTATTTGCCTTCAAAGCAGCATCAATCGAGCTAGCGGAGGCAACAGTCAACGCTCGAAGAGCTTTGGTCGAAATCAAGCCAGATCGTACAGTTTTCAATGTTCAAGGTACTATTAATAGTGTGGGGGCAGATGCCATTGAACTGCTTCGAAAGGCACCTTCTGTTACGGTGGATAATAATGATAATATTAATGTTTTAGGGAGAGCGGGAGTTTTACTTTATGTAGATGGAAAACGGCAACCTCTTGCAGGGGATGATTTAACCAATTTTTTAAAAGGCATCTCTGCTGATCAGATCGATCGGATAGACATTATCACCAATCCAGGTGCAAAGTATGAAGCGGAAGGTAATGCTGGGATCATTGATATTCGATTGAAAAAGGATAAAAGTCATGGTGCCAACGGAACTGTCAATGCGACTCATAACCAAGGAAGAGTGGGTAGGAGTAATGTAGGATTTACGGGGAATTATCGAAATAAGCGATTGAATACTTATGGAAATATTGGAGCAGGTAATCGAAATGGATTAAATGATTTAGTTTTCAATAGTACTCAGAATGGTATAAGACTTCAAGAGACAAATGAAATGAGACGGTCAAGTGAAGCGGTAAACTTTCGGCTTGGAACGGATTTTTTTATCCATAAAAATCACACCATTGGATTTTTAGTAAGTGGTGGATATAGTGATGACTCGAATCCTGAAACTAATCAAATTAAATTGTCTAATCTCAATTCACCCAATGAGATTGATAGTGTATTGATCGCTGAAAACGAAACTGATAGCCAAAGAGATCGATTATCATATAATCTAAATTATAGATTTGAAAATCGAGAAAAGGGGCAAAGTTTAAATATTGACTTGGATTATGGAAATTTTGGAAATGAGACAGAGCGATTCCAACCTAATCGCTACTTTGATCTCAATAATAATTTGTTGACGGAAAATATTAGCCGATTTTCGACGCCTTCTGAAATTGATATTTATACTTTTAAAGCAGATTATGAGGCTGATTTTTTAGGAGGAAAATTAGGCGTTGGAACTAAGCTAAGTCAAGTTATTACCGATAATACCTTCTTAGTGTCTGATGAAATAAATGGAGAAGTCATTCAAAATGATTTCAGATCTAATACTTTCAAATATGATGAAAAGGTGTATGCTGGGTATGTAAGTTTTAACCGACCAATCAATGCAAAAATTAATTTCTCCGCTGGATTGAGAGCAGAACAAACGGATGCTGTGGGGAATTTGCAAGCCTTTATCGTTAGTCTCCAGGAGCCTCCGGTGGAGTTGAATTATTTATCATGGTTTCCGAATGCCGGGTTAACTTTTGCCGCATCACCGCAGCATAGCTTTGCTTTAAATTATGGTCGGCGAATTAATCGACCTGATTATAATGTTTTAAATCCTTTCAATAATCAATTAAGTGAATTGTCATTTCAAAAAGGAAATCCTTTCCTTTCTCCAGAGATAGTTAACAATATTGAATTGGGCTATACGCATAAATATCGATACAATTTCAAATTAGCTTACAGTAAAACGATAGATCAAATTACTCGATTAATTGGACCAGATGAAAATGATCCGAGAGCGAATTTTATTTCATGGGCCAATTTAGCTAATCAAACCATTGTAAGTTTTAATGCAAGTCTTCCTTTTTCATTCTCTAAAAAATGGAATTCATTTTTTAATCTGAGTGCTTCGCATATTGATAACCAAGCAGATTATGGCGATGGTGCCGTTGTGGATGTTCAGGTATTTACCTACACTATTTATCAGCAGCATACTTTTAATTTGCCTAATAAATTTGTTGCCGAAGTGTCGGGATATTATGCCGGACCAGGAGTGTGGGGAGGGGTATTTGAATATGAGTCAAGTTGGTCATTAAATTTAGGTTTACAACGTAAATTTTTAAATGATCAATTGAATGTAAGATTAAGTGCTAATGATATCTTTTTCGAATCAGGTTGGGATGGAGTTTCAGTATTTGATGGGTTAGTTTCGGAAGGAAGTGGCAATTGGGATAGTCGAAATGTGAGTTTGAGTGTGAGCTATGATTTTGGAAATCAACAGGTGAAATCTAGAAAAAGAAAAACTGGATTGGAGGATGAAGCGGGTAGAATTGAGAATTAAAAGCATTAATAAGGGAGGCTGTCTCATTAGTAAAATTAGAAAACTATGACCAAAATTAAATTTTGCCACATAGGAACATAGGTCAGATAGACGAAATTTTATATGTCCTATTTTTCTATGTGGTAATAAAAATTCTATGTTAGTTTTTAATTATTCACTTATGAGACAGCCTCCACCACACTCGAAAATTTAAAGATATTTATTAAACCAAAGTGCAATGGTATATCTTGAAAAGAAGACAGCTAGTTTTCGCCCCAAAGTTGGTTTTGGAAAATTGTGTTTTTTGGGATACACCGCTTTATTTTTTTTATTGATGCGTACCGCATTTAGAAAATTTTGCTCAATCATTTGCAAGTGATCATTCGCCACCGCACTATCTTCAACTACCACGGCTACTTCTGTATTCAAGGTCTCGGATGGAAAATGAATATTATAAGATCCAACGATAGATACTTTTCCATCAATAATTATAGTCTTTAAGTGTAATTTTTTTGGACCTTGATATTCCCAGATTTCCAAACCTAATTTGAGTAATTTTTTCCGTCTGTTTAGGTAAGCAGCATGATATATGTTTAGATCATTGCTTTGCATTGAGTTGGCTAACACCGTTATTTTTATACCTTTTTTTTGTGCCTCTTCAAAAAAATCCATCCACAATCGAGTTGGAATAAAGTAAGCATTTTCAATAATAATATGTCTTTTAGCAGTTCGTAACAAGGCGAGGAGTTCCTCTGTACACTTGTTATCTTTTACGTCTGAAGTTACAAAAATAGAATCTCTGACCTTGAGTAAATCATCATGGATAAATCTTATGGGATGCTCAGTAGTGTAAGTATCATCAAGCCAACTATAATTGGGATTATATCCTTTGGGGAATGAAAAAGAAAGTTTAGAATAGGCAGCATTCAAATCTTTGGCTACCTTATCTTTTTTCTTTGTATGTCTTTTTGAAAATTTTAAAGGAAAGGAAACTTTAGAATTGTACCAAGACTCAAAAAAATGAAAGCGAGCTGTTCTCCCAACATTTACTCCTTCAACTAATACCTCTAAATCTTTAAAATTATAATTTGCATCTAGATCAAAATATTTGCCTTCAATATTGCGACCACCTGTTAAAACCCATTTGCCTTCAATAACCATCTTCTTTTCATGAAGACCTCTGAATATACCATATTTGGAAAACCTTTTTACTTGGAATTTTTTTAATTCAACTCCTTGAGCTGCTAGATAGGCTCTGATTTTTTTATTTATTTGTTTACCATGTTGGTCAATTATTATCTTAACTTTTACCCCTCTTTCTCTTGCAGCTTCGACAGCCAAGTGAAGAACCGCTTTGCCTACAATATCATCTCGGAAGATATAATAGGAAAATAGAATTTCATGTTTGGCTTGGTTAATTAGATCAAATCGACATTGTAAAGCTTCTCGTTCATCACTTATAAATCTCCATTTATCTGCCTTTAATTGTACAGGAAATAAGAGAAGTAGAAGAAAAACAAAGGCAGGAATAGTTTTTTTGAGGAAAGAAGATGGGGTCATATGGTTACTATTATTTTTTGTTTCTTAAAATCAGAAGGGTAATATATTTTAAAAGATTTAGAAACATGATGATATTTGTCAATGTGGATTTTATTAACCTTAACTATTCATTTTGAAATATTAATAAGGGGAAACGGAGAACATCTTTATTCAAAATAAGTTGAATCTAAAATTTTAGGTCTTTTAATTAAAATGATTTTAATTTGATCAAATTTATTTTAATAATCCTTACCCAAAACCAAAATTATTCTCCCTATTTTTGGAACATATTTAAAAAACAATCAGATATTAATGACTACGCATCTAGATCAAAAAGCGAATATTAAACTCCTCGAGCGACAACTCGAACAGCAAAAAGACAATCGTCAGCGATTAGTCTTGCTTGATCAGTTAGCGAGTCATTATACCTACACCAATGTTCGGAAAGGGCAAAAGTGTCTAGCAGAAATTGCGCAAATTTTACTAGATAATCCTAATCCAGATTTTGAACTTAACTATCATAAAAATACAGCGCTGATCGAAAATCAGTTGTATAATTATACCCTTGCCGAGCAGCATTTTCAAAAATCAGTAGAAATCGTCGAAGAACGTGGTGACATTCAGCAACAAGTAGATACTTACATCGACTACTCTGGAACTTGTCTAAATTTGGATAAGTTAGAGATGGCCAAATACTTCCTGGAAGAAGCTGCAAAAAAACTCAAAGCATTTCCTGATAATTTGTTAACTGCTAGAATCACTTGTCGTTCTGGTTTTTTGAGTTTGCATGTCAACAATTATGCTCGTGCCATTGAGTTGTTATTGGAAGCAGAAAAAAATATCACCGCTGCCGAACATCGACTGACTTTGAAAGATTATTATTTTTTAGCCTTGATTTATTCAGGGCTGGGAAGAATCTATGAGCACAATGGAAATACGGAGAAAAGTGTCAAAGCTTATCTGAAAGGTGCGAACCTTTGTGAGACGATAGGGATGAGAACTCGAATGTCTTGGCATTATTTGAATGTGGGGAAATCTTATATGTCACTTGATGAACATGATAGTGCGGAGTCATTTTTTAGTAAAGCTATTCAGATTCAGGATGATATTTCGCAAGATGCAAGGGCAGGAGCTTATGCTAATTTGGGATATTGTTATTATCTCAAGCAAAAATATGAACCAGCGCTAGAACTATTTGGAAAAGCTGAAAATCTATATATTGAAAGGAAAGGAGATAACTCTACAAATCTTTCTAGAATTGAATGTTGGAAAGCACGACTCTTTGCAGAGACGGATCGACATCGGCGGGCAGAAAGACATTTTTTCAAAGCATTTGAATATGCTGCGGAAAATGACTTAAAACAACTTTCAGATGTTTGTCAATACATTGCGGAGTACCATGCGGAGTTAGAAAATTATAAATCAGCTTATGAATATTTACAGCTTTATAATGATATAAAAGAGCGGCACAATGAGGAAGTGAATGAAAGAGGTGTGATGGAAATGCAAGTAAAATATGAAACGGAGAAAAGTGAGCAGGAAGCGGAAATGCTGCGTCTACAAGCGACAGGTTTGCAACTCAAAGCTTTGCGAGCGCAGATGAATCCCCATTTCATGTACAATGCTTTGAATAGTATTCAAAATTTTATTACTTCCGAGCAAACAGAATCTGCAACCAAATATCTTGCGAAATTTGCGAAGCTGATGCGGCAAAGTTTGGAGTATTCAGATTTGGAAATGATCTCTTTGGAAAAAGAAATCGAGTTTCTCGAAGATTATTTATTGTTGAATCAGAAGCTAAGATTTGAAAATTTCCTTAATTATGAAATTAATCTAAGTGAAGATATCGAAGAGGATATTATGGGTGTTCCTACCATGATCATCCAACCTTATGTTGAAAATGCGATTGAACATGGATTAAGAACGGTGGAATCAGGTATCGTAAAAATTAATTTCTCGCTAGCAGATGAAGATACTATTCTCTGTGTGATTGAAGATAATGGAATCGGAAGGGAGGTAGCCAAAGAACGTCAAAGAAAGGATGGTTACCATCTTACCCATAAATCAAGAGGAACAAGTATCACCGAACAACGATTAAGAATTCTACATAAGTCTCACAAAAAAGGATTTCACGTAAAAACCATTGACCTACGAAATCAAAATGGAATAGGAATCGGAACTAAAGTGGAAGTCAAAATTCCAATTATTGACCTTCAGATTAAAATTTAACTAATATTAAAAATCCGTTATCTAAATAATAACAACCGCTTTCTACTAATTTCCTCCCACTCGGTCATTTCGTATCTAATATTAATAAAAGTCGCTATATATTGCAGGAGTTTTCTCATAGTATGTTTGTTTAATCTTCCTGCATCTTGCTCCCTCCTGAGATGCAGGAAATTTTTTTCCCTTTCGAAAAGGTAGTAACTACCTCTTTCTTTATTTACCGTTTCCTAAATAAATTGCACCACTTTAGTCTATTTCGCACCCACTTCGTAAATGTAGGTTTAGAGAACGTTTTATGCGTTCTATATTGCATAAGTTTTCTCATAGTATGTTTAATTTTCCTACACTTTTTTTCCCTTCTGGAGTGTAGGAATTTTTTTGCCTTGTGGTGAAATTCCGTCACTTCGTCCACTTTCTTCATAGTTCTAATCTCCGTTCAATTTTTAAAAAACGTCTACATTCGAAATTCCTTGTTGGATATTCGATATTCTAGTTTGGTGGTTTGATATTCCCAATCAGTAAAAATACCCACTAAAATAATCCGCCACCGCTTTTAATCAAAAGAATTCCCCGATGCTTGCATCGGGTGCAAAAGAAGCAAAGATTTTATAGTAGTAAACTGCAAGGAGCAGATCGTAACGTAGATTTGGCTTTAGCCGAATACAGCAAGCACGAACAAAACCAAAATTCATTTAACAAATAGCAAATCAAAATTTTAACTTTCTGCTAACCAACATTTTATGAAACAGGCATTCGCTAGTACTGGTCGCGTAGAGCTTCCTTTCTCGTGTGTTATATTCCAAAACCTCAGGTTTCACTAAAAAAAATAAAGCACTTTCTTGCTGTATTCGGCTAAAGCCAAATCTACGTTACGATCTGCTCATTGCAGTATACACTTTAATTTAATGATATTCGGCTTTAGCTCTGCATTTCTGTTTAGAAACGGTAATAGATTTTTTTGATTTTCCGTTAGCTTGCTGCGGAGTAGTTCAATAATTCCCCATCTTCTGCCTCTGGACTCAAATAAAGAATCGTTTGACCATTTTTTTCTCCAAAATGAAAAATGAAATCCAATTTCCCATCACCATCCAAATCACCTGCCGATTGAATCGATATGGCGTGAGAGATCTCCATTTTTTTAAATTGAGCAAAGGATTGATTTTAATGGATTTCTAGGCAAAATTTATTTTCTCCACGTCCAAAACAAGTAATATAAAACCATTTTCTAAAAGAAATCAGCCACTAACGGAAATTACGTACCAATACATTATAATTATTTTAATATTTAAAATACGTAATGTATCTTTGGACTGTGTAGTTTTCTCATAGTATGTTTATATCTCCTACAGCTAAATTAGCCTTCAGTTGTAGGAGATTTTTTTTTGGGAAAATGTGGGAATATCGAATATTGAACAAGGAATGCCCAATTTCGAAGTTTGACGATACTTCTCATGGAAAATACAAAGCTAACATCGTCAAACTTCTCAAATCTCAAATCCTTTTTCGATATTCGATATTCGATATTCGATATTCCCATTCTATTTCCCAATTATCCGAAACTTCCTCTCCAATCGATTTCCTTTTTCATCTACCAAAGTCAGCAAATGATATCCTTGCTCGGGACTCAATTCCATTTCATGAAAATCAGAGGTGCTCCCCAAATAATTTTCATCCAAATGCCAATGAATGGTTTCTGAGGGTGTTCTATGAGCTACTTTAAAAACGGTACGACTTAATTTCCCATCTAAATCAATTGGAACAAATATCTTGGTTAATTCTTTTGGATAAATAAGCTGCATAGGGTTATTGGTGGCCGCCCCATTTGCATCTTGACAATCTGAACGAAAGGGAGGTAACGTTTTATAAAATGCGTGATGCGGCTTAAAATAATATTCTTCCACAGGAGGCAAAATAAACCACGGCACATGATCCATATTCGAAGGACTTTCGCAGTCAGACGTAACCTGTAAGCCCGTATTTTTATCTAAATGAATCATTTGATGAAAAGGGCAAGAAGCTGCTTTTACGCCAGCTTCAGGCACCCACATGCTATCCACTTCACAAATTGAAGTTGCTCTAAATCCACTTTCCTTACAAACTGGAATTTTGACCATTTCATCTATTGGTTGTTCAAACCAATCACCTGCGGGAAGTAACCCAAAAATATCAAAAAGAATAGGCGCAGCTGCACGAACTCCAATTAATCCTGGTCGACCTTCTCCATCCGCATTTCCAGCCCAAACTCCAACTGCATATTTGGGAGTCACTCCAACTGCCCAAGCATCTCGAAAACCAAAGCTGGTTCCTGTTTTCCAAGCTATCGTATTGCTTGAGGAAAAATTTTCCCAATTACCTTCAGAGTCAGGTCGTTCCAAATTCTGCATGGCATCAAAGGCTAGCCAAGCTGCTGAAGCATTGATGAAAGGTGCTTCTGATTCAAGCTGGTTTTTTGCAGTCGCCGGATGTTTTTTTCCAAAAACATAATTCGGTTTTTGAAAATCTTTAGGATCGTAGCGACCGTCATTGTCCTGAAAGTGATTGACTGTTCGACTCATCGAAGCATAGGTACTGGTCACGTCCCAAAGGTTGGCTTCCGCGCCTCCCAGAATTAAAGTTAAACCATAATGATCGGCAGGTTTATTTAAGGTCGTCAGCCCAATATTTTTTAGGCGAAAATGGAATTTTTCATAAGTGTATTCTTGTAGCATTTTTACTAAAGGAACATTCAATGATCGAATTATGGCTCGCTTGGCTGGTATTCGTCCATCATAACTTTGATGAAAATTTTCAGGGCGGTAACCGCCAATTGTGGTAGGTATATCTTCCATCAACATCTCTGGTAAAATCTCTCCCTCTTGCAGCATAAAACTGTATAAAAATGGTTTTAAAATACTACCAGTACTTCGAGGTGCCTGAATGATGTCAACTTGCTCTCCGTGCGAATTTCCAGCACCAGGAATATTTCCTACATAAGCAATAACATTATTAGTTTCAACTTCAATGATAAATGCTGTGGCATTAAAAATCCCATTTCCTTGCAAGGTCTGTTGATGGTTTTTTAACACATCATTTACTTGCTTTTGTAAGTTTTGATCGATGGTCGTTTTGACTAAAGTGTGTTGATTTTTTTTGCCATAAAAATGCTCTTTGTAGGCTCGATCTAACAGATGTGGAGCAAGCCTTGGGAGGGCATGAGGTTTCTCAGGAAGTGGTTCTTCTTTGGCTAATTCGGCGGTCAATTTGTCAATGATATTTTGTTGTAAAAGTCTATCAATCAGTCGATTACGCTTTGCTTCGAGTTGCTTTCGATTACGCCCTGGATGAATTAAGGCAGGACTGTTTGGGAGAACAGCAAGCGTAGCTGCTTCCGACCAACTTAACTTTTCTGGAGGTTTATTATAGTACCTCCAAGCAGCTGCATCAAGTCCAACTACATTGCCTCCAAATGGAGCGTGAGAAGCATACATCTTCAAAATGTCATTTTTAGAATAACTAAGTTCCATGCGAGTAGCTAAGATGGCTTCGATAATTTTTTGGAAAAAACTTCGAGGCTTTCCTTTGCGAGACATTCGGATGGTCTGCATGCTCAAAGTACTACCACCACTTACTATTTTTTGATTGGAAATATTTTGTTGGAGTGCTCTAAAAAATGCTCGTACATCAAATCCAAAATGACTATAAAATCGCTTGTCCTCAAACGTAATGATTGCTTGCGCAAATTTGTCTGGAACAGCATCAATTTGTGGGAACCGCCATTGGCCATCCGCCGCAATTCGAGCACCCAATAGGTTGCCATCTTTGTCTTCCAAAACCATACAGGTAGGATCATCGAAAAGAGGAGAGGGAAGACTAAACCAATATCCGATCCATAACAATGTAATTACAACTCCTGTTTTCCGTAGGTGTTTTTTGAAAAAAAAGTGATATGTCTTTTTGAAAATTTGCATTTAATGATTCAACGTTTTTGATTGGTTATGGATGCAAATTAGGAAAAAATAAAAAGGAGAGGAAAAGGGAATGAGTATTCGCAGGCGATTAGCTATTATGTGGTGGTCTGCTTTAGCTGACCTTGAATTTATTCATTGGGAGTTTTTTTTTGTGACGTCGCTGTGCTCCTTTTTTTAGGTCAGCTAAAGCAGACCACCACGTAGTTCTAGGCCCAATTGCAAATATCCCTTGACTGATAGACAAAGTACTAATGCATCCCGTTGGACTTCCAATTGTGGAATGTCAACCATATTGATTTTTCCTTTGGCAAAAAGACCATCTGAAAAAGGAACGTATTTCACTTTTTGATTGGCGAGATCAATAGATTTTTGAATGGGGAAATTTAAAATAGCTGAAATTTTTTCCTCTAAAAATTTTCGTAGAAAGACCACCATCGTTTTGCTAAAAAAATTATTACCCTTGAGGTCTAAATCGATTTCTTTTAATTGAATTTCTTTTTT
Source organism: uncultured Saprospiraceae bacterium (assembly GCA_964352225.1). Classification (GTDB taxonomy): domain Bacteria; phylum Bacteroidota; class Bacteroidia; order Chitinophagales; family Saprospiraceae; genus CAJQQY01. Next base: position 11,088 of record CAYGRM010000046.1, read on the forward strand.
GTAACTATCAAAAATAGGTTTTCCCAACACGATCATTTTTCCATCAAAAGTTCCAGTAAGATCTGCTTCTACTTTTAGCCGTTGTCCCGCTTGTGTTACTCGCACAGCTTGAACTTGAACTTTTTGATTTTTAAATTCAAAAGACTGTTTTTGTAACAATGCTAATGCGGATTTTTCAATTGCTCTAAAATTTATGGAAAGGAAAGTTTGCAGATGGCTTTCTTTTTCCACATCAGGAACAATGTCGGGCGATTTTACAATGGTTTTCATTTTTTCCAAAGCCTTACCATACGAAAATTCAGTTGCACCTTCCAATGCGATTTTTCCATAAATAAATCCATCTTTTTCAAATAGTGGACTCATGGAAGTTTTAACTGTCTCACATTGCCACCAAATGTTGCCACCTGCTGGAGTAGGAATTGGATTAGGTAAAAGTAGAAAAGTCTGACTGAGCATTGGACGAATGTCACCCGCTATTTTCATTCTTGCATCTAGCGATTCGCAAAGCGTATCTTTATTGCTTTGGATGTTTTCTAAGATTATTTTTTCAACTGAAACATTGAAGATTCCGAAATCTAGTTCAGGTTTTTTGATCCAATTATAACCAGTCATTTGAGTTCTAGTAACTAGTTCCCAATTATCTTTGAAAAGGAATTTAGTTTCAAATCCTAAATACATTTCAAATAATACATCCACATTACCGAGCATGGTATCTTTTTGGACAAAAATCTCTAACGGTACTTCGTATTTCAAACAATTATTTTGAGCGGTGAGATCAATATTGCCTTTGCGTCTGACGCTGATTCGGATATCCTTAGATCCTTCTGGAGAGAACTGATTCAAAAGATCAACAGGTAATTGTTCACCAATTACCTGTTGCAATTTCTCCTTGTCAGCGGAGATTAAAATATTTATTTTGGAGTTTTTAGAATTTGTCAATGATCTCTTTTTTCATTTTGGCAAACTCTTCATCGGTGATAATTCCTTTTTCTTTTAAGTCGCCTAGTTTCATTAATTCAGCATACACATCATTTTCAGGTGCTGCTTTTGGAGGGGGATTATTGGGAGTAGAAGTTGGTTCGGCATCGGCAGATGGATTGGGTACTTCAAAATCCTCTTCCTGCATTTCTTCCATTTTTCGTTCCGCTTTATTTTTCAATTCTTCGGCTACTTTTTTCCCCTTTTCCAAATTCTCTTCATAAATTTTCCTAGCCATCTCCTCATTGATATCTTCTAAACCAATGCCTTTATCCAAAAAATGTGTAATTACATTTCCCAAAGCATAAGTCGATGCGCCAGACATAATTGCCATCGAAACTGAACCTAGTAGGGTGCCTATTCCTGGAATTCCCTTGATTAAAGAAGCTCCCATCCGAGCTAATGAAGTGCTGGTCACCGAGGCAATAAATGCCTTTCCCACATTTTCAGAATAGTTATCGTTATAAAGGTTGGTCAACTTTTTCATCATGTCCAATTGGACTGCGGTGACTCCGGCAAAGTCTAAAAGTGGAATTGGAATTGCTCCTGCGCCGGTTGCAAACATGACATGGTTATTGATGATGCTGTCTGCTTTGTATCTTTTTTCATTCATGATATTTCATTTTTTTAATGATGCTCAAATTTAATGGAGTTGGGAACAAGTTACCGAAATTTTCGACGAAAATAGGATTTCGTTTGATCGGTTAACCACTTTTGATTCTTGAACCGTAGAAGTCAAATGAGAGTATATTAGTTTTTAATAGGGGATCTTTTATGCTTTTAAATATCTTTTTGGGTTCAAAGACAAATTGCTAATTTAAGGATTCATCCATCAAGACTTTTTTAATGTTTTTCAACAACTCAATTCCGTCATCTGAGAAACTTCGTAACAATCCATTCTTCTTTTCACGCATCATAATATACATAAAGTTATCAGCGATAATCTCATCAGGGTGAATAATATAACCTGTGTTGGTCGTAATTTTTTCGAAAAAATCTGGAATATTATCCATATCAATGGTTGAATTCCCCTCTGCATCCGTTTTCACTCGAACACCATGTTGAATATCAATTTTGTACAAACTAAAATCAAGGTAATCGAAAAAATCTTTTTTGGAATCTACGTATTTCGGTTCGTTGGATTTAATGATTGGAATAGCGGAGTATGGTCTTCCGTTTTGTTCATTAAGCTCAATAAGGTAGGCAAAATTCACCCCATCCGGATTAAGTAAAATTCGATTTTTTAGTTCAGGCTTTATCAAAAGATTGGACATGTTTCCGATGTTGGAAAAGCCAATTAATTTATAAAGAGCTTCTTGTTTTTCAGGATGATAACGAGTATAAATATGAGAAATTTCATGAAACATAGTTTCCAGAAATCCTTCTTTGTTTCTCAGATCTAATTCATCTTTTGGAATGATGATACAATTCTCGCGGGTATAAAATGCACCTTGACCATAATGATTAGCATGTGTTTTTATTAGTTTGATTTCTTTCGGAAAAATGTTAGTTGATACTTTATTAGACATGGAATAGGCTTCTTTAAAAACCTCATTTACAAATTCCATTTCCTCTTTGGAGAAATCTAAGACATCTGTTTTTAAGAATGCTTGGTATTCATTAATGATTTCATTTCGAGGAGTTGCTGTTTCGAAATTCTTTTTCATTTGAATACTCATATCAAGCGGAGTGACTAGAGCGAAGAAGTTTTCTTTTGCATCCGTAATAATCGCTTCACCTGCTTGTAGGCTGTCGAGGAAAATGACTTTATGGTTTTCAGAAAGTTCGAGTAGGGGAGATGATTGAGGTTGCGATTTGCAAGTGCAAAGGAAAATGAAAGATATGAGTAGGAGGAAGTTTTTCATGTTTTTTTGGGAGTGAAATTAGGGAAAATAAAAATACTTTATTTCTGTTTTTTTGAAAAAAAGGAAGACATAACATTTATCAAAAATAGAACTTGAGCCAAAAGAAAAACACCAATAGTTATAAAAAATTGGTTTTGTATAAAATTATAATATTGTAACATGCCTTCTTCTGAAGAATAATATCGTCGAACTGATCCACCATAACTATTAAAAAGCATAAGGAAATATAATACTGAAATGACCATCAAAAAAAAATGAAGTTTGCTCAAAAATGGATTTAATGGTTTTTGTAATCGCCTATTTAGAAAATAATATAGGCCTGAAAAAACCAAGAATGACATAACAATGAGCAGATCAATATGAAAATAACTAAAGACATAATAAGTATCATGTAGTTGTATGTCCCAACCGAAATTTCTTCGGTAAAATAAGAAAGAGAAGATAGCTTTTACCAAGAAGAGAAAAGTAGCAAAGGAAAAAAGATAATGCGTCGGATGATACTTCGCATTTTTATAAAAAGATAACTTTAGACTTCGGAAGATATTTGCTAGGAAAAATATTTGACCAACAACGAACATCAACCATGCAATCGAAACTGGTGAATATAAAGAAAATATAGGACTCACTCACTCCATTCATGTATGAGTGATGAAAAAAAATAAGACCAATAGTTAGGGCAAAGTATAAAGGAATAATCGTAAGAAAAAAATGAATTTTTCCCCAATTATTTTTAAGCGGTTCTATGATGTTTTTTTAAAAAAAAGAATAGACTGCCGAAAGGAATAATGGAATGATACCAACTACGATTGGATAAAGAAAAAATGGATTTTCGTCTATAAGTTCATTGAGATTAGAAAACGGAATAGCCAGACCTAAGGCAACTAATATTCCAAATGAAAATAAGACGATTCCATTTTTATAAAACCATTTTTGGGTTAGATTCTTTTTAGTCGGATTTTGTAAGTCTAAATCATCAAGAGGCATAATTTTATATTTTTTCAAAAGTAAAAAAATTGATATAAAATCATCTGGCGAACTGACATAAAAAAAGCCGCATCCACAATTAAGTGAATACAGCTTTTTTATTTTATTATTTTGAGGCTGTTACATATGAACAACACTATATTCTAATTGCGGCATTTCGCTTGCCGATACTTTTTTAATAGTGATATTAGAGTTTTTATTACCGTTTTTCAAAACTACATCGTAAGCTCCACTCGAAAATGCTTTACAACTAATTTTGATGGAATTATTTCCAGCACTTATTTTTTGAGTTCCTTTTTTTACTACTCGTCCATTTTTATTTTTTACTTCATAATCTACAGTCATAGATTTTTTTGCAGTAACAGTTACATATAATTCATCATTAGTAATAGTACTATTTACAGAGGCAACTGTCCAATTCGAATTAGTATTTTGTTCTAAAAAGAAAGTCTCACTTATGGTAAAACTACCATCTTGGGCATAATGCAATAGTCTATAATAAGTCTTTCCGGTAGTTTTTACTAAATCAAGAAATCGGTAAGCTGTTACTTTGGTAGAGAATCCTGCACCTTTAACATCACCTACTTTTTTGTAATCTATTCCGTTAGTTGATCTTTGGATTACAAAAGCTTGGATGTCTGCCTCTTCAGTCGTTTTCCAAGTGAGCATATTTCCCATGCCCATTTTCTTAATATTTAAAGGTTTGAGGTAAACACACTTAGCGCTGGTCAGATTCGCGAAGCTAATAGAGAAGATAAAAATGAACAAAACTTTTACACTAGCAAAATTAAAT